>CAXTTX010000409.1:0-2813 GCA_964247045.1 uncultured Verrucomicrobiales bacterium
GGAGCCGGTAAGACCCACTATCGCCCAACTGCAGGTTGGGAAGCGACAGGGTGGGAGTCGTCGCACCGGCAATATCAAGCACCTGGCCGTTGACGATCTTTTGCCACTGGTAGGTGACAGGAAGGGGGCTGCCGAAGGTTGCCACGAAGGTCACATCGCTGGCCACCACATCCACCGCCGTGGCGGGCGAGGTATTCGCCACCACCTTGGGACCCGGGTTCGATAGGAGCGGCGGATTGAAGCTGATGTTGTCGATGAAGACGGTGTTGTCCCCCGTGTTGAGGTTGGTTCCCACGAACGAAAGGGTGTGGGCTGCCGACGTGGCGGTGAAGGTGGCGGTCTGCGCACTGTATGAGGTGGAACCCGGGAGGTTGCTCTTGATCACGCTCCCGTCGATGGAGACATCCCACGACTCGCCGCCGTTCTGCACCGTTCCCCGCTGCGCCGCCGAGTAGTTGATGGTGTAGCTGGTGCCCGGCGTGAACCCGACGAGAGTTTGAGTGATGGTGCCATGTTGCTGGATGAACGCGGCCTGCGTGCCCTCCGGCGCGTTGGGATTGTTGAACGCGCTGCCGTTGGCAACGATGCCGGAGCCGTCGGCACCTGTGCCAGTGAATGTCCAAAACGCGCCGCCGGGCCGGTAGTTGTAGTTGCCGTTGCCCATGCCGGGGGCCTCGAATCCGAGGTTGGTGTTACCATTTGCCACCACAAAATTGACCGGAACTGAATCCGCGAAACTTCCGTTGTTGAACAACACCCGCGCGGAGGCGGTGTGGTTCCCGCCGGTGACATTTCCCCAGGCGCAGACGAAAGGCGGACTGGGGATCTGGCCGATCATGGCATTGTCGACGAAGTATTGGACGCCTTGGATGGGGTTGCCATTCGCGGTGACGGTCGCGGTCAGGTTGACCGGCGCGTTGGTGCCGAAAGCGGCGTTGTTCGCGGGGCTGGTCAGGACCACCGCGGAAGGCACGGGTTGGATCGGCAGGACCAGGCTGACGTTGTCGAGGAACACGGTGCGATCACCACCGGTTAGATTCGTGCCGACAAAAGACAGGGTGTTCGTGGCCGCCGTGGCAACGAAATTGGCCGAGTAAGGTGCGAAAGGGGTGCCACCCACGCCGTTGGACTGGATCACCGCGCCGTTGATTTTCACATCCCAAGTCTGGCCACCGTAAATTCCGGGACGCTGCGCGGCAAGGTATCCCAGGGTGTAGGTCCGGCCCGGAATGAATCCGGTTAGAGATTGGGTGATGGTCCCTAAATTCTGGACAAACGCGACCTGCGTCCCGAGCGGGGCGTTGGGATTGTTGAAGCCGCTGCCATTGCCGGTGAGGCCCGACCCATTCCCGGCGGATCCGCTGAATGTCCACGATCCACCCGCGGGATTATATTGATAGCTCCCGGAACCTATCCCGATGCCAGGGGCTTCAAAGCTGAAATTGGGGATCGCCGGAGTCGCGGCGCTGATTTGCACGTTGTCGATGAAGACCGTCTTGTCACCGCCATTGAGATTGGTTCCCACGATGGACAAGGTGTGGGAAGCGGCTGTCGCGGTGAAGGTGGCGGTATAGGGGGTATAGCTGGCGGGAGCCGATGTGTTGGTCTTGATCACGTTGCCGTCGATGACGACATCCCAGGTCTGGTTTTCCCCCCCGCGTCGCGCGGCCAAATAGGAAATGGTGTAGGACGTTCCTGGCGTGAAGCCACCGAAAGTCTGCAGGATCGAGCCATTCCGCTGGATAAGGGCCGCCTGCACCCCTTCCGCGGCATTCGGCGGGGAAAACGCACTGCCGTTCGCGGCGATGCCGGACTCGCCCACGAAGGTCCATCCGCCACCTCCCCCGGTGGGGTTGTACCGAAAAACGCCGTTACCCAGGATTGGCGATTCAAAACCACCCGCCACTGCCAGCGCCAGTGCCTTGGCTTCCGTGGAATTGTTGCTTTCCCCATTCGCGTTGACCGCCGCGACGACATAATAATAGGTCACCCCATGGGTCAGCCCGCCGTCGGTATAATTGCCGGCGGTGGTGCTCGCCACCGTCGTGTAAGGTCCGCCCGGGGTGGTGGAACGTTTCACGTTGTAAGTGACCGTCCCATACGTTTCAGACCACTCCAGATTGATCCGCAAACTGCTGTCGAGCGTCGCGGTCAATGCCGTCGGCGTCGGCGCATACAATTGTTCCACCGCGATCACCACGCGCCGCTTCGTCTCCGACAGCGACGGGTTGTTGACGTTGGTGATGTTCATGAAAACTTCGAATTGCGCCGCGTAAAGCGCCGGATTCGCCGCCAGCGCCTGATAGTCCAGCAGCGTGTTGTTCGCCACACGGACCACCCCGGCACTATCCACGGAAAAAGTCGTGCCCGTGTTCCCCCCGGTGATCGTGTAGACCAGCGGGCTGCCGTTCGGATTGTTCGCCGGCACCGTGCCCACCACCGTGTTGTTGGGCGCGCGCTCCGCCACACTCAGGCGGGTGGACAAACGCGCATTCGCCACACTGCCGGAGATGGAGTAGTAGCCCAAACTCGCGTAATTCGAAAATCCATTGGTCAACGGATCGTTTTTCCCGGCACCGGTGACGCGGAAGGTATAGGTTCCGGCCGCCAGGGTTGTCGTGATGGTGGAAGAAACGTCGTTCTGCACGTTGTTCGTGGCGATGACCGTGTCCGTCGCATCCGTGAGTGTTGCCATCGTCGCGAGGTTCGCCCAATCGTTCGGTGCCACCGGATCAACAGTCAGACTCACCGCCCCGCCCGTGGTGGTGAATTGAAACGCATCCGTGTCCGCCGTCCGCTCGATGACCCCTTCC
>CAXTTX010000409.1:2823-4805 GCA_964247045.1 uncultured Verrucomicrobiales bacterium
TGTCGTTGTAAATCTCCAGATAACGCGACGTGGCCAGCGTGCTGCCCGTGTCATCGTTCCGGTAACCCACGTTGTTGTTTGTCGTGGTGATGGTCTGCAACTCGTCCTGATGCTCGTTGGCATTCTGATATTCCCCCTTCGCCCAGGTCGTCACGGGCTGGTAATAGCCTACCCCCATGATCGGTGCCCAGCCGGTCTCGCCGCCTCCCTGCCCGCCATAGTAGCCGCCACCCTCGGTGGTCGTCAGCCCCTGGTGCGCCAGGCCCAGCGTGTGCCCCACCTCATGCGCCCCGACCTCCGCCGCCGCCTTGCCCACATTGTAAACCGACCAGCAAACCGTGTCGTTCCCCCAGTTCCACGAACCGAAATACGCCACGCCCGCGGGAGTGATCGGCGTCGTCGTGTAACAGCACCGCTGCCGGCTCGCCGCCGGGGCCGCTTGGAAGACCTTGATGTCCGTCGTCACGTTGATGTTGAACCCCATGTAATCCTCCGCGATCCGCTTCCAGATGTCCTTGATCGTGTCGTTGCTGACGTTCGGACGCGCGTAGTTCACACCGCCCCAACTCGCCGTGTAACCACCCGCGAAATCCAACAACATCACCCCCTGTGCGCCCGGGTAACTCTGCAACGAGACAATCCCCGCGTTGTAGCTGGGAATGTAATCCGGCACCTCGTCGGGACGCAGCGGGACGATCTCCTCCGTATCCTTCTCCTCCGCCTCGGCCTTTTCCTTGGCCAGTAGATCCGGGTCCGCTTCCTCCATCGCGAGGCAGACCACCTCCTCCAGGGCGCGCTCCCACAGCTCCGGCTCGCCATCCGCACCCGTCGGCTCCACCCGGTAGGCGGTCTCACTCGCGGGAAACTCCATCACGCCCACGGCCTTGCCGGCCTTCCCGCCTTCGGGCGGTGCGAGCAGGAAAAACTTCCCTGTCTCCGGCGCGGTCAGTTCACCCGACACATAGGAAACACCGCGGTCGTCGAACTGGATGATCTTCACGCTACCCACGGCCATGAGACCGTTCGTCAGTTCAAAGCGCACCGGATCACCGGCTTTCGCTTCTCTTAAAGTCTGGATATAGGCGGCGTCCCACGCGCGTTTCGATTTCCCCGGTCCATGCAATCCGGCCGCATAGGGGTTCACCACGGGATTCCTCTCCCGGGAAACAGGGTCCTCCGGCGTGGCGGCGACAGGCGCCAAGGGAGCCACGGCCGCATCCGCGTTGGATGGCGTCGGAGGCTTGTCATCTTTTTTCGCCCCCGGCGTGACCGGATCCTTTTCACCAGCCGTAGCCTGCTTCGCCACGGGCGGCGACGATTCCGGGCCAGCGGGCAAATGCCGCCAGCAAAGGGCCGCCCCAAGGCAAAGCACGACGAAAACACCCGCCAACAAGGCACGGCGGAAAAGGGAAGATGAGGGGCGCACGAAACGGGAGATTGGGGATGAACCATCCGGCAATCGATCCATCGTGGGGATCCATCGTTTGCCGGGAGGCTTTCAAATATGGGTTTGGGAGGTCCACCCCCGGCCGTCGGTACGACCCGCCGAAAATCCGGAGCAGACAATCGCTTTAATCGCCCAGAAAGGCCCTCCCGGATAGCTGCTTGTTTATGGAGGTTTCCCCTCCTCGTGCCTTGAAAAAGGCGAGTTGCCTCAAACTAACCCCACCGCTTTGCGGACGCGGGTGAGGACTTTGTTCGCTTCCTCGCGGGCCTTGGTGGCGCCATCGGCGAGGACTTGGTCCACGTAGCCGGGGTCGGCAAGGATCTCGGCGCGGCGGGCGCGCATGGGGGCGAAGTGGTCCCAATAGGCGTCGGCGAGGCGCTTTTTGAAATCGCCGTAGCCGATGCCGCCGTTCTCATGGTCGGCGACCATGGTGGCGTAGTCGGACTCGCTGGCGAAATGCTTGTAGAGGGCGAGGATGGTGGAGCCTTCGGTGGGCTTGGGTTCCTCGACGGGGGTGGAGTCGGTGGTGATTTTC
>CAXTTX010000409.1:4815-5172 GCA_964247045.1 uncultured Verrucomicrobiales bacterium
CATCACCAGTTTTTTCAAGGGCTTCTCCTCGCCGAAGATGGGCAAGGTGTTGTTATAGCTCTTGCTCATCTTCTGGCCATCGAGGCCGATGATGATGCCGGTCTCGTCGCGGATGATGGGCTCGGGGAGGATTACGGTGCCCTCGCCGTAGGTTTCATTGAGCTTCACGGCGAGATCGCGGGTGACTTCCAGGTGCTGCTTCTGGTCCTTGCCGACGGGGACTTGGTTGGAGTCATACATCAGGATGTCCGCGGCCATGAGGGCGGGGTAGGCGAAGAGCGCGTGGTTCGGGGAAATGCCGTTGGCGATCTTGTCCTTGTACGAGTGGCACTTCTCCAAGAGGCTCATGGGGCAGAC
>CAXTTX010000410.1:0-2370 GCA_964247045.1 uncultured Verrucomicrobiales bacterium
GTTCGACGGCTTTGATTTCGACGTGATCGAGCCGGAGGGTGAGCAACGTCGCAACCGCTTCTCCTTCCTGCGGCTGTTCGCCACCTCCGGAAACCAGGTGTGGGCAACCACCCATCAGGGCGGTTTGTTCCGGGCGGGCAAGGGAAGCCTGCACCCCATCCTCGACAATATCCGCGGCCCCGCGCCACCGCTGGTGACGCAGGTCATCGACGGTGCGGATGGCACGGTCTATTTCAAGCGCGGGGCGGAATACAAGAGGGTGGACACCGATGGCATGGTCGAAGATGTGATGCCGACGCCGGAGATGCTCCAGGCATTTGAAAAGGCCCTGCAACGGGACTTGGAAACCGGACGCATCACCGGGACGGACGGGACCCTTCATCTCCGCGACCGGATGGGCCGCCAATGGACGGCCGGGCTAACAGGTGATATGCGGGTCTCGGTTCCCGGCGAGGCGGATGTCCACGTGCAACTGCCGCAGGGCGGCCACGCCTTCCCTGTCAGCCAGATGCTGGAAGACATCGAGGGGAACATCTGGGCGGCATCCCCGCTCAATGGACTGGTGCGGGTGAGGCAAGCCCGCATCGAGGTGCTCGATGTCAACGAGGGCCAGAGCGAGCGGGCCGTTTCCGCCGTGTTCCAGGACCGCTCCGGCCTGTGGTGGATCGCCAACCGCCGCGGAGGGCTGAGCCAGTGGTCGCCCTCCGGCACGCGGCACCTGGAGCTGGCCAGCTCGCGGCTGTGGCGTCCGGCGGCGGCCCTTTTCGAAGACCGGGATAACCGGCTGTGGGTGGCGTCCCGGGATGGCAGCGTTTTCCGTTACGAGAAAGGGGTGTTCCAGGCGCAGTATAACAAGACCCAGGTTCCTTCGAAGGTCCGGTCCATTGCCCAGGATACGGAAGGCACGCTGTGGTTCGCCGGTTCCCAGGGCCTCGCCTCCGAAACGGGGCAGGTGATCCGGACCTATGGAAAGCCGGAAGGAGTCGGCGAACTCGATCTAACAGTTGTCCGGGATTTTCCCGGTGGCAGGATCATCGCGGGCGGTGCGACGGGGACCGTCTTGTTAGGAGATCAGCGGGGCTTCCGCGTGGTGGGCAGGCCGGAAGATCTGGAATACCAATGGATCTCGGGAATTCTTCCCGTTTCCGCGACGGAGACCTGGTTCTCGACCCTGGGCGGAGGACTCTACCTGTGGAATGGTTCCAAGTGGTTCTCCTTCGATGCGAACGAGGGCCTGCCGGATTCGCGGCTGACCTGTGTGGTGGATGACGGGCTGGGCAACCTGTGGATGGGTTCGCTGGGCGGCATCATCCGCGGAAACCGCAAGGAGCTGCTGGACCATGCCGCCCGGCCCGCCTCACGGGTGAGGTGGCTGCGGCTGGATCACACCGATGGCATGCCATCACGCGAATGCATCGGTGGTTTCCAGCCCGCGGGATGGCGGGGAAAGGACGGGGTGCTATGGTTCCCGACCGGTGGCGGGGTAGCGCGCGTGCGTCCGGACCAGGTGATGCCCGAGGCGGTGCCTCCTCCTGTTTATCTGCAAAGGACGCGTGCCAATGGAGTGCTGCAGAACAGCGGGCAAGGCCCTGTCCGGACCGAGCCGGGTCGCGCGCGGTTGGAGTTCAGCTTTGTCGGCCTCGGCTTGAGTGCCCCGGAAAAAATCACCTATCGGGCGAGACTCTCCGGCTTGGATGAAAGCTGGCGCGAGCTCGGCACCCAGCGCGTCGCAGCCTTCGAGGCGGTGCCTCCCGGCAAGTACACCTTCGAGGTGATGGCGGTGAATGGCGATGGCTTGCGGAGCTTGGTGCCCGCGCGCATCGGCGTGGTCATCGAGCCGCATTTCTGGGAGACCGCGTGGTTCTTCGTGGGTGCGACCGCCCTGGTGCTTTCCATCGCCGTCGGCATCGGCTGGCTCGCGGCGCGGGTGCGGATGAAGAACCGCATCCAGGCCCTGAAGCTCCGCAACGCGAGGGAAGGGGAGCGCTCGCGCATCGCCCGTGACCTTCACGATGACCTCGGCGCGAGCATCACGGAAATTTCCATTCTCGCCGCCCTCGCCGCGGAGGACGCTGAGGAAGGACCCTTGCAGGCTCCCCTCAACCAGCTTTCCGTGAAAGCCAAGCATGTCGTCGGCAGCCTGGATGAAATCGTCTGGGCGGTGAATCCGCGGGAAGACACGCTGCGTTCACTGGTCGACTATCTAACGGCATTTGCCCACGAGTTCCTCGACATCGCCCGGATTCCCCTGCGGCTGGACGTGGTCCGCGAGGTGCCGGAGATCCCCCTCGGCACCACCCGTCGCCATGCCGTGTTCCTCGCCGCGCGCGAGTCGCTCAACAACATTGTCAAACATTCAGGTGCCACCGA
>CAXTTX010000410.1:2380-5139 GCA_964247045.1 uncultured Verrucomicrobiales bacterium
CACGCTGGCCATCACCCTGGCCGATGAGGTGCTGGAGATCCGCATCGCGGACAACGGCAGCGGCTTCGAGCCCGACTACGCGGCGGGCGGGAATGGCCTGGAGAACCTGAAGCAGCGCATGGCCGAGGCGGGCGGGGATTGCCGGCTGGAAACACGCCGCAACCAGGGAACCACCGTATTCCTCACTCTTCCCTTGCTTGCCGCCGCCAAACCCCTTTCATGAATCCCATGCCAAAACCCGAGCAACCCGTGACCGATGTGGCGATCGTCGAGGACAACGCCGCCCTTGGCAACGGCCTGCGCAAGATCGTGGAGTCCGCGTCCGATTTCCGCTGCCTCGGTGTCTGGACCAGCGCCGAGGAGGCCTTGAAGAAGATCGACGCCTTCCGGCCCCAGGTCGTGCTCATGGATATCAACCTGCCCGGCATGTCCGGCATCGATGCCACCGCGCGGATCAAGCAGCACCTGCCGGAGATCCAGGTGATCATGGTCACGGTCTACCGGGACCACGACAAGATTTTCGCCGCGCTCAAGGCCGGTGCCTCGGGATATCTTCTCAAGCGTTCCACTCCCGAGGAGGTGCGCCAGTCGATCCGTGATGTTAGATCCGGCGGCGCCCCCATGAGCGCGGAGATCGCGCGGCGGGTGGTCGAGGCATTCCATCAGCCCCTGAAGTCTGCGGATAGCGACGATGTGAAGCTTTCGAAACGCGAGACGGAAATTCTCGAGCACCTCAGCAAGGGCCTTGCGAACAAGGAGATCGCGGACCGCCTCACCATCAGCGTGGAGACCGTGCGCGTGCATTTGCGCCGTGTTTATGAGAAGCTGCACGTGCATTCCCGGACCGAGGCGGCGATGAAATTCCGCGATGCCCAGGGCGATCCGCGCGGGCCATTCTGAGGTCTGGTTTCAGACGATAGATGCAAGTGGGGAAGGCGTGATGGCGTGCGGATGGAGAGCCCGCGCGAACTACCACGCTTGGGGTAATGGACGGTATTAAGGCCGGGTGTAGCCTGAGGCATCGTACTTGCGGGACCACCCTGTTCCGCCGGTCGAAACCCATGAAACCCGCGGCAAACACGCCTATGAAACCCATGAAACCCAAGTTGTCTTCCCTTGCCACCGGCATGCCTGCTTCCGTCAGACGGCCGCTATCCGTTTTCATCGTGCTCTGCGCCACCGCGACCTTGCATGCCGCCAGCGACACGTGGTTGGCAGCTTCCGCCACCGGCAACTGGGCGGACAACACGAACTGGGCCGGCGGCTCCGCACCCGGTGCGACCACGGGGACGACCAACCTGGACACCGCCACGTTCGGCACTTCAAGCGGCCTTGCCGTGGCGGTGGATGCCGGCAGGAATGTCCGGAATGTCACCTTTTCCGCGAACAACACCTACACGCTGAACGGAGCGGACCTGCTGCTGACCAACGGCGGAACCTTGCTTTCCAACGGCTCTTCCGGCGACCAGCGCGTCGATTGCCCCATCCAACTCCAGGGAGAGGGAGCCATCTATCGGTTCCAAACGGATACTCCCGGTGCCAATCGCGAGATCATCTTTTCCAAAGCGATCACCGGCACCTCCACCGTGAACCACAATACCGTGGTGGCCCTGTCTGGTACCAGCACGGGCGCGAATGCCATTTCCTCGGTGATCGGTGATGGCAGTGGTGGTGGCACGCTTTCGCTTTCCAAGGAGGGCGCGAGCCTGTGGATCCTTTCCTCCGGTGCGAATACCTTCACCGGAGGCGCACTTGTCAGCGCCGGTACCTTGCGTGTCGATAGTTCAGGCAACAGTTCGCTGGGACTTGGAACTGGCACACTGACGCTCAACGGGGGCACCGTCCGGTTCCAAAGCTCCGGAGGTACCAATGTGAACATCCCGGTTGCCTCGACGACGAACGGTGGCTTCATCTCGTTCCGTGCGAACAGCAACTTCAATCCCCCCGCCATCACCGGTACCGGAACCCTGAATCTTGTCGCCGACCAGAACACCTCGGGATCGACGGTCACTTCCCTCAGCTATCAGAATTTCGCTGGCGTTCTGAATCTGGGGAACGGCCTGGCGACCAATTTTTTCCGGCTCGGGAGCGGCTTCGCGGAAGCCTCGCTGGGCAGCGCCTCGGTCAATATCGCCGCATCCGCCTCCCTGAACCACCAGGCTGGCACCAATGTCACGGTCACGACCAGCATCGGCACGCTTTCAGGTGCGGTGGGATCCTTCGTCGGTGGCAGTGCCGCCGGTGGGGGGACTTTCGTATTCAGCGCCGGTGCCCGCAATGAGGACTCCACCTTTGCCGGTGTGATTGCGGATGGCGGGACCAAATCCGGCCTGGAGAAGGTGGGAACCAGCGTTCTCACCCTCAGCGGTGCCTGCACCTATTCCGGTGCGACCACGATCTCCGGAGGAACCCTGCGCATTGGCGATGGCGGCACCACCGGCTCGCTCGGCGGCGCCACGCTGATCACGAACAACGCCAACCTGACTTTCAACCGCACCGATGCGCTGGTGATGAGCAACACGATCCAAGGCACCGGCACCCTGACCCATGCCGGCACGGGTTCCACGAAGCTGGACGGCGTGCTCAGCTACACCGGCAACACCCTTGTCAGCGCCGGCACGCTGGAATTCGTCACCCAACAACTCGCGGATGAAGCCGACGTGATCATCGGCGCGACGGGCAAGCTGAACCTCAACTACAGCGGCGACGATCTGGTGGACGAACTGGTCATCGACGGTGTCCACAAAGCCGCCGGCACC
>CAXTTX010000411.1:0-5133 GCA_964247045.1 uncultured Verrucomicrobiales bacterium
CACGACGAGAGCTTTCCCCTCTTCGAGGAAGGCGAGCATCCGGGAGGGATCCATGTTGAGAATGCGGCCGCGGGTGTGGGAACCGGTGGTAAGGATGCCGGCCTGGCTGCCGGTGATGGAGGCAGCGTCCACACCCGCCTCCTGCAAGGCCATGGTCACGAGGGCGATGGACTGTTGCTCGCCGGTGGCCAGCAGGACGTCCAACTCGCGCTCGGCGGGGTGTTCGGAGATTTCCTTGGCCAGCTTGATCAGACCGTCGGTCACGCCGGACATGGCGGACACCACTGCGACGACCTGGTTGCCCTCGTCGCGGGTGCGTTTCATGCGGGCCGCGACGTTGCGGATGCGGTCAATGGAGCCGACGGAGGTGCCGCCGTATTTTTGGACGATGAGGGCCATGGGTTGGAGCGGCCCGGAGTGAAGGGGAACTCACGAAATTTGGCAAGAAATTGAAGGCCGGGGGGCCGGGAGGAGTCCAAAGAGCAACGAGGGGCTCCAGATGTCCCAAAAAGCCGAAAAATAATCAATCACTTGCACCCGCGGCCAAATAGCCCATCTTGATAGGTGCTGGATTGCAACAACCAACAGTAAACGAAGGCGTTACGCCTACCAACCCAACCGAACATGAAATCATTTTCCAAATTTGTCGTCATACCCGCCCTGTGCCAGGCGTTGCTCCTGGCCCCGGCGATGGCGGAGAAAAAAGACAAAGCCGACGATTCCGACGGCGATAAGCCGGCAAAACGCGAACAAGCCGGCGGCGGCAAGAAGAACAATGGCGGTGGAGGCGGAGGTGCCCAGCGCCCGAATCAAGGCGGTGGCGGTGGCGGTGGCGGCGGGCAGAACAAGAAAGCCGCTGATCCGACCCCGGCCAAGAAGAAGCAGGCCCCGCAAACTGCGGATCGCCCTGCGAAGCCCAAGGCCAATCCAACACCGGCCCCGGCCAAGAAGAAGGATCCCGAACCGGCCGCACAGCGCTCGAAAGCCGAGAACAATCAGGCGAACAAAGGCAAGGATTCCCGCCCGGACAACAACCAAGCCAACAAAGGCAAGGATTCCCGTCCGGACAACAACCAGGCCAACAAGGCCCGCGACAACGATTCGTCAGACAAGGGCCGCGACTCCGCTCCGAATGCGGGCGGCAAGAAGGAGCCGATGCCACTCCCGGGCAAACGCCCTGAGATGGCCGACCGGGATGGCAAGGACAACAAGGGAGGCGGCGACAAAAACGACAAGGCCAGCAACCGTCAGGAGAACAACGAAGGCAAGACGGCCCGCAGTGAGGACCGCGCCCGGAACAACAAGCAGCTGGATCTTCCCGGCAAGCGTCCGGCCGTGCAGCGTGTGACACGCGACGATCGACCGGATGACAAGGTGAGCGGCCGCACCCGCAATCCACGCGATCCGAATGCCAAGGAATCTTCCAAGGTTGTCCGCCGTGAACCGGTGGTGCGCCCCGGCCAGAACACCCGCCAGGTCAGGCGCGTGAACGTGGACAACAGCAACACCTCCAAGGCTTGGTACAACAACCGCCGGGTCACCAATAACAACAACACGCGGATCGTCAACAACACCACGGTCATCAACAACAATTTCCGCCGGAACGTGAACTGGAGCACGCGCCGTCATGACTGGGGCTACAATCCCTGGTGGAACCGCCCGCAGGTTCGCCCTTGGTATGGCAGCACCTGGAACTTCGGTTGGAACCGGGATTATTACCACCGCCACTATTATTATGGCCACTCCTACGGCTACCGCCCGCCGGGCTACGCGGTTAGCGCCGCCATCGGCTGGGGCCTCGTTGGCTGGAGCCTCGGCACCCTCGCCTACGACACCGGCTACTACAGTTATTACAATCCCTACCCGGTCCGCACCCAGGTGGTTTATCGCGGGGAAAACTTCTCTTATGACCGCCCTATCGCCCGCGTTGCTGTCGAAACCGCGCCGGATGATGATGACAAGGTGGCCGACCTGACCGCGAAATCCGAGTCGATCATCGCTGAATCGCAGACCGCGTTCAAGCAACAGAACTATCTGGTCGCGCTGGAACTGGCGGACAAGGCGATCGCCGAAACTCCGGGTGACGGTGCTTTGCACGAATACCGAGCCCTGGTCCTTTTCGCGCTGGGCAAGTATGGCGACGCCGCAGGCGTGCTCAACCCAGTGCTCGCCTCCGGTCCGGGCTGGGATTGGTCCACGATGGTCGCGCTCTATCCTTCCCAACAGGTTTACACCGACCAGTTGCAGCGCTTGGAAGACTACACGGAAAAAACTCCGGACGCGGCGGACACCCACTTCCTGCTCGGCTATCACTACATGGTCTGCGGACACCTCGATCTGGCGACCCCGCAATTCGAGTTGGCGGCGAAGCTGATGCCGAAGGACAGCGTCTCCCGCCAACTCGCGGATTTGACGCGCTCCTCCACTACGGCGGAGGAATCCGAATCGGCGGCTGAGTCCACTGATACCGCGGACGACACGCCGGAGCCGGAGGTGGTTCCCGTCGAGAAGCTGGAGGGGACATGGACTTCCGTGCGCGACGATGGCGGCTCCGTGAAGCTGACCTTCAAGAAGGACGGCAAGTTCACCTGGTCCTATCAGAAGGATGGCAAAGACAACGAGTTCTCCGGTGACTATAGCATGAATGACAACGGCCAGCTCGTGCTGGACTCCGAGGAAACCCAGATGGTGGCGACGGTCGACCTGCCCCAGGAGAGCGAAATGAAGTTCGTCCTGGCCGGTGGCCCGCCGGAAGATCCTGGTCTCGCGTTCAAGAAAGGCTGAGGTTTCCCCACTTCTCCGCCCAATCCCCGGGTAATCTCAGGGGCTTGCCCTCCGGCATCCGCACGAGGGCAAGCGCTTGGCGGGCGGTGATCAACAAGACGCCGTCCTCCTCGCGGATGACCTCGAACGAGCACCAGAAACGGGCTTTCGAGACTTCCCCGAGCGTGCCGCGGATTGCCAACCAGTCACCAAGCTTCGCCGGTTTCCGGTAGTCGATCTCCGTGCGGGTCACAACCGGATAGACTTTTGTTTCCGCCATCGAACGCAAATCCATGCCCAGCTTGGCGGCGAGGCGGGTGCGGCAGGTTTCGATCATCCGCAGGTAAGCGATGTTATGGACGACGGCACCACAGTCGGTATCGAAAAACATGACTTCCTCGCGGGTTTCCATGGTCGGGACGCTGGCGGACATGCGGCGAATGTGCCGCGTTCGGCTCCGGGCTGCAATGTTGGCTTGTGACAGGGCGTAGGAATTGCATTAGGATGGCCGAAATGTCACCGGGTCGATTTCGTTTTATGAAACAGGCGGGCTTGTTCGCCTGCCTGGCGACTTCGCTGACGGCCGCGGATTTCGCGCCGCCGGCCGAAGGGCCGGTAGCGTTCCGGCGGGACCGACTGCCTCTGGACGTGGAAACGATTGGCTCCCTGTCGGGACAACTGGTGATCCTGGCAAGGGGGCTGGATGCCACGACGCCGGCGAAACGCAGGGCCGCTGCACAAATGCTGGCTCTGTCGATGGTCCTGGACCCGGGCAACACGAAGGCCCGCGAACTCGTCGCCCAATACGTCTCGGGAGACCGCAAGCCGAAGGGCGATGCCGAGGATTTGGAAAAGGCCCGCACGACCCTCTGGCAACTCGTTTCCTGGTTGGAAAGCCCGGATGCGGGAACCGAAGGCCATTCGCTGGCCGCCTGTCTGAAGGACACCTTGATATCCTCCAATCCGGAGGACCCCAAAACAGCCGCTCTACAAGGCAGGGGCGAACTCGGTTCATGGACTGGATGGATTCCCACGCTGTCCTCCTATCAGGACGCGCCAGCCAAACCCGAGGATCATGAGGAGGAGACGAAGGGCAAAGCGCCGGGCATGGCTTCTTCTGGATCCATCAAGCTGACCAACGCCGAGGTTTCCACCCTGATGTGGACCAGCGCGAAAGGGCTCGATGGCAAGGACAAGTGGACGCTCGCGCCCGGGGTTCTGCAGATGTCCGCACGGATGGCTCCACCAGAAGGCGGTCAGCCGGCACCCTTTTCCGTCCGTTTCGGCACGCGGGATGACGGCGGATTCCTGATCACCCTGGAGCAGGCCATCCCCGGCTACCTGAAGGACTTGAACCCTCCGGCAGGCGGACAGGTGGACTTGGGAGGAGGGGACTTTACTGCTTCCCTGGCGTCCCGGAAGATGCAGGCAATCAGCGCCGCGGCCACCTTGCTGGCTGCCGCGGCGGTGACGGGGCGGGAGCCCACCGGCGCGGTTCTGGGAACCTTCGACGTGACCGGGGCCTTCACACTTTCCACCGGCTTCTGGGAGCAGTTGCGGGCGATGGAGAACGCGCCTCCCGGCCGCCTCGTCCTTCCCGCCGAAGCTGCCGAATACCTGCCCGCGATGCTAGCCATGGAAAAGCCACAGTTTTTCCTGCGCCATGAGGTGTTGCTGGCGAAGAACCTGCGGGAACTGCTGGAGTTTTCGGCAAAATCCCCAGCTGAACCCTTGGCCGGAATCACCGCGCGCTTCAAAGAGATCCGCGACAAGACGGACGTGCAGGCGGTCGGCAACTATCTGGCCAATCCTCACGTCCGCCGACGTTTGGCCGAGATCGCGCAGGAAATGCCGCTCCACTATTCCGCCCGGATGCTCGCGATCCAAGGATCGGGAAGCCGCCCGACCAAAATCCCCCGGCCGGTGCTGGTCCCAGAGATCCGGCGGGCGCTCGCGCCGATGGCCTGGATGGGACAGTGGCAGGGCATGGATTCCAGCGGCGAGGTGGACAATGCCAATATCCCGAGGGTCGGGCCCACTTATGAGGCCTGCCGGACGCAGGTGGACGCCCTGAAACGCTACGTTACCAAGGAGGATCAGCCGCTCATGGCGGAGGTGGACGAGTTGCTGACCGCGATCCGGACGGTCGAGCGGGTGGTGCGTTCCCGGGCCGCGTCCTATGAGGTCTACGCGGCCCAAACGAAACTGATCGCCGCTTACAAAACCACCATGAATGACCTTGCCCGGGCGGTGGGCGAGCCGGTGGTGAAGCCCGAATCCCGGTCAGCCGGCGACCTCCCCCCGGATTGACAAGGGAAGGGAGGAACCGCATCTTCCGCTCATGGGTTTTCCATCGTCAGCCCCGCCATC
>CAXTTX010000412.1:0-5111 GCA_964247045.1 uncultured Verrucomicrobiales bacterium
GGCTGGATGTGCAGCCACTCGACCTGGCGGCGCTGGTGAAGGCGGGCGTGGACACCCTCCAGCCCGCGGCCGATGCGAAAGGTGTGCGCTTGCAAATGATCGTGGATCCCGCGGCTTCGGCCATCAGCGGTGATCCGCACCGCCTTCACCAGGTCTTGTGGAACCTGGTCTCCAACGCGGTGAAGTTCACACCGAGGAACGGCCGTGTCCAAGTGACGCTCCAGCGGGTGGACAGTCTGGTGGAGGTGGCCGTGATGGACACCGGCGAGGGAATCGCACCGGAATTCCTGCCACACGTCTTCGGCCGTTTCCGTCAGGCGGACTCAAGCACCACGCGCAACCACGGTGGCCTTGGCCTCGGACTCGCGATCGTCAAGCAGATCGTGGAACTCCACGGCGGATCGGTTCGGGTCCAGAGTCCGGGCAAAGACCAGGGGGCGACCTTCGTGGTCTCGCTTCCCGTGTCCATCATTCATGCGGCACCCGGGGAAAGCGATGCACCGCCTCGGGTGCACCCCGGAGCGGAAGTGCCGCTAGGCATCGATACCCCTTCCAAGGACCAACTGGCCGGTATTTCCGTCGTGGCCGTGGACGACGAACGTGACGCGGTGGCTTTCGTGGACCGTCTTCTAACGGGATGCGGGGCACGGGTCCGCACCGCGACCTCCGCCGCCGGAGCCCTGGCATTGATCCAGGCGGAACCGCCGGACGTCATTGTCAGCGACATCGGCATGCCGGGTGAGGATGGCTACGCGTTGATCGGCAAGGTCAGAAGCCTTCCTCCGGAACAGGGTGGCCGGGTGCCGGCGATCGCCCTTACGGCCTACGCCCGCACGGTGGACCGGGTACGCGCCTTGGAAGCGGGATTCCAAATGCATATCTCCAAACCGGTGGAACCCGCCGAGCTGATCGTTTCCGTGTCGGCCATGGCAAAGTCGCTGAATGGGAAATGAGATCCCTATACTTTGCCCGATATCCCGGTTTGCACACCCGTGAAATCCGGGCTCCATTGGGCGCGCCGTGAACTACCTCGCCCATCTGTTTCTCGCGGAGAACGAATCCGCCTCCCGGGTGGGAAACTTGCTAGGTGACCATGTGAAAGGCACCCCGAAGAGCCTGCGGCACCGCTTTCCCGAGGCGGTCCTGGCGGGAATCGTGAGGCACCGCTTCCTGGATGCATGGACGGACCGACATCCGGAGATCCGGAACCTCAAGGCTCTTATCCGTCCGGAACGAAAGCAGTTCGCGGGCGCGATCATCGATGTCTTCCATGACGGTTATCTCGCCCGCCAATGGTCCAGGTATTCCCATCAGCCCCTGCGCGATTTCCTGGACGATTGCTACGCGGCCCTGCTGGAGCACCGCGCGCATCTGCCGCTGGAGTTGAATGACAATCTCGACGGGAAGATCGCCCACGACTGGCTGGGCCACTACGGATCGGAAGAGGGCCTGCGCGATGTATTCGTGCGGATGGCGCGGCGGCGCCCCGCGTTCGCAGTCCTGCACGACTCGGTGGATGACCTGCTGGAAAACCCACAGGTATTCGAGGATGGATTCTCCAGGTTTCTGCCGGACGCGATCTCGATGGTCGAATCGCTCGGTCCGGAACGGAACGGATTGGAGGCTCCATCAGAACCGTAACCACATCCCGGGCTTGGAGAAAACCACCATGCCATGCAACCCATCTGATAGGCATTTCTCCCCGGGCCGGAGTTTGAACCTGCCGGAAAGCCACCGGCCCCGGAAAATCGGGCAGATTCCCGCCGTCTCTTTCCACCTCATGCAAACTTCCTGGAACAAGGAAGTACCCCGGCTTGGATTCGAACCAAGGACCAATTGATTAAGAGTCAACTGCTCTACCAACTGAGCTACCGAGGCGTTGGTAAGGTGTTTGCCGTGCCCGGAGGCGCGACGCGCGAGGTTTAGGCGACTCCTCCGGGGAGGGCAACCGTAAAATTCACGCCGCAGCCGCAATAATTTCCCGGCAGGGCGGAATTTTCGAAAACGACGGGTGGACAAAAGTCCGCCGCCCCCCGATCACGTCCCTCCCCATGGCCCTTTTCCATGAATCCAAGTTGACGCTGAGGCTGGCTTTCCCGTTGATGATCGGGCAGCTTAGCCAGATGCTGTTGGGCGTGGCGGACACGGTGATGGTGGGCCACCTGGGCGTCACTGACCTGGCGGCGCTGACTTTCGCGAACGCGATGTTCCACGTGCCCTTCGTCTTCGGCATGGGCTTGCTGACGGGGATCGCGGTGATGACCTCCAACTCACGGGGCGCGAATGACGCGCCGCGGGCTCGGGGAAGCTGCCGCCACGGGGTCTATCTGGCGACGGTGCTCGGGCTGGTGTTGTTCACGATCTCCTGGTTGATCTCGATGCACTTGGAGTGGTTCGGCCAACCAGCGGCGGTAACGGCGCGGACGCCGGTGTTTTTCCGTATCGTGATGGCATCGGTGGTGCCGGGGCTGGTAGCGATCGCGCTGAAGAACCACTCGGACGCGCTGAACCGGCCGTGGCCGGCGTTCTGGATTTTCCTGGGCGGGGTGGTGCTGAATATCTTCCTGAACTGGGTGCTGATCCACGGGCGATTCGGCGCACCGGTGCTGGGCTTCGAGGGCGCGGCATGGGCGACGCTGATCTCGCGGGTGGCGATCCTGGTGGCGATGGCGGTGTGGCTGCTGAACTCGGAAACGCTTCGCGAATGGATGCCTTACCGGTGGTTCCGCAAGCCGGATTTCCCGGATGTGAAAAGCCTGCTGGCCGTGGGGTTCCCGGCGAGTGTCCACATGCTCTGTGAGGTTTCGGCATTCTCGGCAGCGGGACTGATCATCGGGAAATTCGGCCAGGACGCGATGGCGGCGCACCAGATCGCGCTGACGATGGCGGCGACGGCCTTCATGATCCCGCTGGGACTGTCGATGGCGCTGACGGTGCGGATCGGCGAGGCAAACGGGGCGGGTGAAACCGGGCGACTGCGGCAAATCGCGGCGTCCGGGTGGACGCTGGCCACGGGCTATTCGGTGGCTTCGGCGGTGTTGTTCATGGGGGCGGGCACCTGGCTGTCCTCGCTGTTCATCTCGGAGCCGGGGGTGATTTCGCTGGCGGCATCGCTGTTGGTGATCGTGGGGTTCTTCCAAATTTTCGACAGCTTGCAGGTGGGATCGGCGGGGATGCTGCGGGGGCTGGAAGACGCGCGGGTGCCGGCGCTGATGGGCTTCGCCGCATATTGGCTGGTGGGCCTGCCGGTGGGCGCGGGGTTGGCCTTTGGATTCGGGATGGGGCCGAAGGGCGTCTGGTGGGGCCTGGCGGCAGGGCTGGCCGTGGCGTCCGTGGCGATGGTCGGGAGGTTATGGGGGAAGACGGGGATGAAGACTTAGAAGGTAAGACTTAAGACGTAAGACTTGAAGACTTAAGAGGAGAGGAAGACGGGTGGCTCATAAGGGCTCGGCGCGGAGTTTCAGGAGGGGGTCGCGCTTGAGGAGGAAGGTGCGGCGGGTCCCCTTTCCTTTCGCGGCTTCGCCGTATTCGACGAGGACGCGGAATTCGCCGTCCTTCGGGTCGATGGAAAGGATGCGGAAGACCGGCTCGCGGCGGATGCGGAAGAAGCACTGGAGGGGCACGTCCGGGTGGGCGGCATTCCAGAGGAGCTTGGCGGGCGGAAAATTTGGAACATCGGCGAGGGCGACGAGGATCTCCCGGATGAGGCGGCCCCCATGGCGGCGGACGAGCAGTCCGGCGGCGCGGCGGGCGCGCAGGCCCTCGATCCAGGCGGCGGCGGGATTCTGGTAGTCCTCCTCCATCTCGCGGATGAGCTCGCGGGCATGGAGGGCCATCATGGCATGCATTTCCTCACGCTCGATTTCCCCGCGTTCGAAGCTGGAAATGATCTGGCTGGGTGTCGGGAGCATGCGGGCCGGGCGGGAAGAAATGGGATGGGCTGATGATTGCGCGGGGTTCCGGGGGCGGCAAGGAGGGAGTTGGTAGAGCTGCGCAAGGGGAAGAGAATTTAACCGCCGAGGCGCGAAGGCCGCAAAGGGACGCGAAGGAAGAGTGATGTGGGAAGAACGAGTGAGGGAATTGGCGGAGAGAGATGGGTCGGAGGAATTTGATACGGGATGTAGGGGGGCGGATGTGGCCGGAAATGGGCCATTTTGCAGATTATTTTTGAAAAAGAGATATTTAAGTTTATTTGATATTTAATGCTATTAGATGGATTTTGATCCATATATCACTTAAAATGAATATATTGAATTTTTGCGAGTTTTGAGGAACTGAGGCAAAATCATCAAGATTTGCCAAAGGTTTATTAAAAGTATGGAGTGAGGGCGTTCCCCATCCCCCCAATGAAACCGTCCGTGTCCCCCCACATGGTCGCACTTGTGCTTCTGAGCGCAATTGCACCTCTCCAAGCGCAGAACTTCTCGGAGTCCCTTGCCGCCGCCCAAGCTGTCCACGCTGATGCGATGGCCGATGGCGCGGGTGAGAAGCGATTCACGGAATCTTCCACCCTGCCGAACCGCTATGAGGTTCCGGCGGTGGAGAAGACCGAAGGCAATCTTTCCGATGGCAAGCCGGTGTTCGCCGCCCAAGACGCGACGCTGGGCCTGCAAGTTTCCGCCGCGAAGAAGGTGGACTCGGTGGTGGACCTGGACGTCCTCCGCAACCCTTCTCCTTATAGCAAGGTGATGGTCAGCACGGCCGCCGCCCAGCCGGGTGAACTCGCCACGGGCGAGGTGCAGGACGGCCTGGCACAAATTTCCGCCGCCTACCGGGAAACCGGCAAGGCGGAGAAGAGCACGGACTGCCCGAATGTGGCGCTCTCCGTCGAGCAACGGATCAAGATGGACACGGCCAAGGTGCTGGAAGTCGTCGAATCCGAAGTGGGTGCGAACAACGCCTGCGCGTGCGAGATCGTGAAGACGGCGATCACCGCCAGCGAGGCTGATGTCGATCAGGTCGTGGCGATCGTGGAAGCGGCGATCAACGCGGCTCCCGAGCAAATGCGGATCGTTTCCCAGTGCGCGATCGCGACGATGCCGGAATCGATCACGAAGGTGCAAGCGCTGCTTGCCAAGCTGGATCCGAACAGCGGCGACGCGGGTGTGTAT
>CAXTTX010000413.1:0-5087 GCA_964247045.1 uncultured Verrucomicrobiales bacterium
ACAAGTTCGGATAGTTCCGGGTCGAATAGAACCGGGTGATGGAACCGCCGTTCCCCGCGATGTTGTCTTCTTCAAGCATCCAGGTGACTAGATTCGTGGAGCGCTCGATGCGGTAGGTGGTTCCCACCGCCGTGGGGAAGGAGAACTCGACCGCGTTTCTCGCCTCCGCCTGCAAGACGGGCTTGTCGGCGGCGTTGGTTGGAGACTTGCCGGACGAAACCTCATAGCCATCCAGGTAGCCGTCGCCATCGGTGTCAGGATTGGCCGGGTCCGAGTGATAGACCACATATTCCTGGTATTGGGTCAGGCCATCGTCATCCGGGTCGGACGTGTCTTGCTTGAAATTCACGCCGACAACCTTGCCCGCATCCACCACGATCGACACCGGATTTTCTTCCCCGGATGCATGGCCCGTCCAGTTGCCGAACAGGTAACCATTCGCCGGCACCGCGGTCAGGGTTGCCGTGGCGTTCAACGCATAATCACCAAGACCGGTGACCGTCCCTCCCACCGGAGCCGGCACCGTGAGCCTCACCGGACGCAGCGGAGTCGCATAGTCGAAACGCAGGCTGCGGTAGGTGACTGGTGCCGATGCGAGATAGCCGGGGGTCAAGGTCACGTGATCCAGTTGACCCTTGAGTACCACCACGCCGGGGGCTGACGGATCGCTGAGATACATTTGCGGAAAGGGGTTGTCATCCATGATTGTCCCGACCCGAATGACCATGAGATTGGACGAAGTTCCCAGTGTCCCCGCATTCCCGACCAGCGAGTAGATTGCCCGTCCTTTCAGGGGATTCGTCCCGGTGATGGTAGCCGTCGTGGTCCCCTCACTGTATGTATAGCCGGGCAAATCTTCACCGATCATATCCGCCGTATCACCGGTGATCGCGCTGTCCACTACCGTGAAGTTGGAAATCAGGGACGTGTTGTCGTTGATGTGGGCCTGCACGTCATAACCCGCGGGAAAGTAACCTAGGGTAACGATCGCTCCGCTGATGGGATGATTTTGCTCGTCGGTGTAGAGCACGTCATCCGCCCCGAGCGTTACCAGGTTCACCACGATAAAATGAGCGGCATGGGAGGAAATCGCGCTGGCGAGGAACGCGCAGGCCAAGAGGGATTGCCGGAATATCCGGAACGGGCTAAATGTGGCTTTTATCATCGGGAGTTTGGAACGACTGGAACATGAATTGGGAGCCCCACGAAATCAAGCGGGGAAAGGCGAGATAAAGGTCCAATCCGAGCCTCTGCCGGGTGCCTTCCACCTCTACACGGTTGGAGGGTTCGAACAAGCGCTCCAGCAGGTATTCGGAATTGGATCGGCGGCGTTAGCCCGCGCGGGATAACGCCAGTGGATTCAGGGCTTCTCAGATGGTCCCCGCCCCGGTGAGTTCCCGGTCCTTGTCCTTCTTCCCGTTCATGTGCCGGACCTTGATCCCGACCACGCAGACGTCGTCGTCGAAGGACTCGCGTTGGGAGAATCCACGCACCTCCTGGAGAACCGTGTCGAAGAAGGAATCGGGATCGAGCGCGGCGTGGCGGCCCACGGTTTCCTGAAGCTGTTCCTCGCTGAAGAGGGTGCCGGAGGAATCCTCCACCTCGAAAAGGCCGTCCGTGAACAGCATGATCATGTCCCCTGCGGTCATGGGTTTGCTGTAGGTGGTGTATTTCGCGTCGGGGAAGATTCCCATGGCCGGACCACGGCGGCTGGGGCCTTCCAGCTTTTCCGCCTTGGGAACATCGCCCCGGCGGATTTGCAAGGCCGGTGGATGACCCGCGTTCGCGAAACTGAGGCGGCCAGTCCCGATGTCCGCGACGACGTAGAAGCAAGTCGCGAACATGGTGATGTCCGCCTGCTTCAGGATCAGGGTCAGCGCGTGGTTGATGCGGGTGAGCAACTCGCCCGGATCGTGGGTCACCGCGATATGCTCGTCGACCAGCCCGCGGATCATGCTGGTGATGAGGGCGGAGCGGACACCGTGGCCCATGACGTCGCAGATCAGCACGCCCGCGGCGTGTTCGCCCAAAGGAAAGACACTGAAAAAGTCCCCGCTGACGTCGCCCGTTGGGAAATAGAGGCTCAGGAAACGCAGCGCGCTGTCCTGATCGGTGGCATCCGGTGGCACGGTGGGGAAGTTCCGGGGCAGGAGGGCGGTCTGGAGTTCGCGGGCCATCTTGAGGTCCTGCCGCATCTGGTCGTTCGCGGTGCGGAGTTCCAAGGTGCGTTCCTCGACCTTGATTTCGAGCACGGCATTCAGGGCTTCCAGCTCGCTTTGGGCGGCCTTCATCTGGCCCTCCGCCCGGTCGATGTGGCCGCCCACGACGGCGGATACCTGGGAAATGATCCAAGTGCCCAGTGCGGCGCAGAGAATGCCGCATACGGCCGTGCTCACCGCGGGGTTGATCCGCAGATAGTTCATCAAGACGGTGCTCACCCAGCCATCGGCGATGACGGCGACGATGATGATCGGCACGAAGGAGCGCAGCAGGAGCGCCCGTGTGGATTGCCCGGCGAAAAGCCGCGCGGGCCATGGCCCGGGTCCGGCGATGGCGATGATGGCGATGCCGGAAAGGAAAAAGCCGCAGGCGGTTAGAAGCGCCACGGGGATGACCGTGCCTCCATATAGCAGCGGCGTGCCGTAGAGATAGCCGATCAGGATCACGCTGCTGGTGACCAGCGTCGTCGCGCCCAGCAGGCTGACCCATTTCGCCTCGCGCTGGCTCGAGAGTCCCAGCAGCGAAGACGATACCAGCACGAAGATCGTCGCGGTCATCGGGGCCATCCTGCCCGTGAGAACCTTGCCGAAGAGTTCCGGGTCGCGCACGAACCAGGCGTCGATCCCGAAGCGGAACCCGCCGATGACTTCCACGAACTTCGCACAGGCCACGGCCAGCACCAATCCGGCCGTGATCCGGGGCGCCCAGCGCAGGCCGGGACGCAGGAGATAAAATAACAGGCCTATCCCGGTGAGCGAAAAACAGAGGGCCGTGCTCGGCGCCATGGGGATGTATTTGGCCCGGATGCTGGCGAGCAGCGGCATCGCGGTGATCCAACCGACGAAGGTGACGAGGCTCACCACCACGGTGAGTGACGCGCAAATGAAGGCGACGTTTCGCCCGGATTTGAACGTGGAGTCCCCATTGACCATGAGAGCAGTTTGCAAAAGTCGTCAAATCTGTCCACAATAGACGGTGGTTATTATCGGAACCTGCCAGGAAGGACCGTGCGGGGAATTTCTTGGCGTGCCGGACCGGCGTGATAGAAAAGGCCCCATGACCGACTTCACCACCCGGGTTTCCGACGACATCAAGACGGCCATGAAGGCGAAGGACACCACGGCCCTGAATGCCTTGCGGGCGTTGAAAACCGCCCTGACCAACGCAGCCATCGAGAAAGGCGGGCTTGGCACGGTGCTGGACGATTCGGAGGCGTTGGCGGCGGTCCGGAAGCAGATCAAGCAACGGGTTGATTCCTGCGAGCAGTTTGAAAAGGCGGGGCGTGCTGAATTGGCCATCACCGAGAAGGCTGAGATCGAGATCCTGTCCCGCTACCTTCCCGCCGCCCTGACGGAAGAGGCGATGCTGGCGATCATTGAGACGGCGGCGGCCGACACCGGGGCGACCGGGAAAGCAGATATGGGGAAGGTGATGAAGCGGGCGCAGGAGCTCGCCGAGGGGCGGGCCGACGGCAAGCTGCTGTCCGCGGCGGTGGCGAAGCGCCTGGCGTGACTCAAGCACGAGAGTCCGGTTTGAAGCTCCAGACCGGTTTCCGGGGGCCCATTTGGGGACGAACGGTGCAATTTGGCGTCGGAAACGAGAGGAAATTTGCAGATTCCGTCACTTTCCTGCACTCTCGAGCACGATTTTTGCAGTTTTTTGTCGATTTGGGACAAATACCCCGGACGAGGGTGATCTTCGGAAATCGACGGAATGTCATAAACATCAATGTGTTGCGGGAATCGGGAGGCGGTGGGGCTGAAGGGAAAATCGCCAAATGACAACAAATGCCATGTTTTTGGAGATTTGTTTTGGTTCAGACCCAGGAGTTGAAGACATGGGACGGAGGAGGAAGGGGGCAGAGAACTTCGAAGGTTAGGACGCAGCCGGGGATCCGCGGCGTGCGATGGGGGTTGGTCGGTGGACGTTGGCATGTCACCATTTTAACAAACCTGTGGGTGCCTCTCAACTCACTGCCCGTCTGCCAATATGGAAACTCGCGAATCGCTGTTACTCAGGATATTAGGACCGGATTGCGGGCAGGGACAATCCGCGGGATTTTGGATGGAGACGGTTCGAGCGTCAGCTTGTTTTCAAAGGGGTAACGAGCAAGCTGAAGCTTGAACTCCGGACAGCCTGTCCGAGCAGATGTTCAATCCATTCAGGCAACTGATTCTGGCAAGCGGTCGGTGTCCATCCCGCCCCACCGGCGGTTGTGGGATGAGGTTCAATTGAAGATTTTTCCCCGGTTGAAACGCCAGACGGCGATGGTCATCACGACGGTGGTGATGCCGCCGAGGATGCCGAGGGTGGGCAGCAGTTCCAGGAAGGTGGCATTTGCCCACAAGACCTGTGAGAAGGCCTCCATGGCCCAATAGACCAAGGTGAACTTGCTGAGTTGCTGGATGAACTCCGGCATGAGGGTCACAGGGAACCAGGCGCCGCCGACGGCGCACATGAGGAGGATCAAAAACGTGGCGAGGCCGGTGGCGGCCTCGGGCGAGGGCGATACCGCCGCCAACAGCATGCCGAAGGCGGTGCAGGCTGCGGCGGCAAAGGCGCAGACCAGGAGGAGCAATCCGATGTGATGCTCCACGTCGATTCCGTAAAGGATGCGTCCGGCGAGGAAGAGCGTGATGAGCTGCAACATGCCGATCAGGATACCAAAGATGAACTTGCTCCAAAGGATCTGCGCCCGGCTCACGGGACCGGCGAGGATGCGATAGAAAATGCCTTGGTCCCGCTCATAGAAGAGCGCCGTGGCGGCGGCGCTGAGGGCAAACAGCAGGAACTGCATCGCCCAGCCACCGACGATGCGGGTGGCGGCGGGAGATTTGTACAGACCGGACACATCCTTAACGGGTGTT
>CAXTTX010000414.1:0-5059 GCA_964247045.1 uncultured Verrucomicrobiales bacterium
CGGCGTAAGCCACCGGAATCCGATTAGCACTGAAACTGAGTCCCGGAGGGACGGCGGAAGTCGCCCCCTGTCATTCACGCTCCCCATCCCACACACCTCCTGCAACCTCGCCCCCAAGGAGCGGCAATGGAACATGGAGGGCCCGCCCTCAATCTCCGAATCGCCGACATTGCGGCGTCGCCACCGGAAATGGCCCCCTTCCCCGGATGAAGCCCCTACACGCTCTCTCCTTCTTCGCCATCATCTCAGGTGTTACTCATTCCCGGTAGAAACCCCCTCCGCGCCTTGGTAAAATCCCTTGGAGCCCCCCGGGGCATCACTTCACATCTACCCATCTCATGGTCCACGAGTCCTCTTCTCTTTTCAAATGCACACGCCTCGGCCCGTCAACGGCGTATGGGCTCTCCCGCCCTCTCCGCCTTGCCTATTTCTCCAAGTACCGCCAAACATAACCCCAAACCCTCCATTCTCACCCCCAAATACCTCATAATCAACATAATGATCGCCCCCTTGGAAATCCTCTTTTCAAAATCCATGGACAAAAGTGGACATTTCCCCTCCAGAAACCCCCGTTTTCAACGGATTCACCGATGCATTCTTGCCCAATCCTCCGCCATCTCCCCCTCCCACCGCCACCCCTCCTTCCCCAACATCCCTCTCGCCACCATTTTCAATTCCCAAACAGTTGGCATTTGTTGCAATTCCCCCCTCCGGCACCCCCCTAATCATTGATTTATCAATGAAATCCATCCCGCCCCCATCCTCTCAAACCTCCCAACGACCTCTTTTTCGACCGGCTCCCGTACGGATTCGATACGGAAAATGCAATTTTACCCTCAAATCCTCCCCAAAATTTCCCGGAAACCCCACCCCTCCGGGACCTCCCCTCATGACTACTTTGCCCGCGACCCCACAGCTCTTCCTCTCGTGTCTTCCGGCCCTTCCGTCGTTCAATAAATCCCCCTTCTCAACCCGCATCCCCACGAAATTGCCCACCCCCGGGACTTTACACCGCCCCCACCCATCCGCCATCTTCCCGCCCCTTTCCGCTTGATCGGAAATCCAAAACTCCGCTCCACCCGGAAACCCACCCCGTGCCCATGACCGCCGCCGAGATCCGCAACAGCTTCCTCGATTTCTTCAGGGAGAAACAGCACACCATCGTCCCCAGTGCCTCGCTCCTCCCGCAATCGCCGGGACTGCTTTTCACCAACGCCGGGATGAACCCCTTCGTGCCCTACTTCCTCGGCGTCGAAAAGGCCCCCTATGATCCCCCGCGCGCCGCGGACACCCAGAAATGCATCCGCGCCGGCGGCAAGCACAACGACCTCGAGGATGTCGGCTACGACACCTATCACCACACCTTCTTCGAGATGCTCGGGAACTGGTCCTTCGGCAACTACTTCAAGAAGGAAGCCATCTCCTGGGCCTGGGAACTCGTCGTCGAACGCTGGGGCCTCCCCGCGAACCGCCTCTACGCATCCGTCTACGCCCCCAAACCCGGCGACCCCGGCGAATTCGACCAGGAAGCCTGGGACCTCTGGGCCGATCTCTTCCGCTCCAAGGGCTGCGACCCCGCCATCCAGATCGTCAATGGCAACCGCAAGGACAATTTCTGGCAGATGGGCGATACCGGCCCCTGCGGCCCCTGCTCCGAACTCCACGTCGACCTCACCCCCGAGGGCGATTCCCAAGGCAAGCTCGTCAACAACGACTCCGACCTCTGCATCGAGATCTGGAACCTCGTCTTCATCCAGTACAACGCCGAGGCCGATGGCACCTTCCGTGAGCTCCCCTCCAAGCATGTCGATACCGGCATGGGCTTCGAGCGCGCCTGCTCCATCATCCAGGGCACCAAGGGCTTCACCGACTTCTCCCAAAAGCCCAGCAACTACGCCACCGACGTCTTCCAGCCCATCTTCCGCAAGCTCGAGGAACTCAGCGGCAAGACCTACGTGAACATCTATCCGGAGCTCGGCGCCGATCGCTCCGCCTTCAACGATGAGATGAAGGACGCCATCGCCTTCCGCGTTATCGCCGACCACCTCCGCACCCTCTCCTTCTCCATTGCCGATGGCATCATGCCCGGCAACAACGGCCGCAACTACGTCCTCCGCCGCATCCTCCGCCGCGCCGTCCGCTACGGCCGCCAACTCGGCTTCTCCGGCGACAAACCCTTTTTCGGTGCCCTCGTCGAAACCCTCGTCGCCGAGATGGGTGGCGTTTTCCCGGAACTGAAGAACCGTGAGGATGTCGTTCGCCAAACGCTCGAACAGGAAGAGACCTCATTCAACCAAACGCTGGACCGTGGACTGAAGGAATTCGAGTCAATGGCAAAGGCGAGGCTCGCTAACTATGAAGCCTCAGTTTCAGAATTGAAGGAAAGCGACCTCAACGCAGCGATATTGCAGAGCAATCGCCGATTCTCGGGTATGGATGCGTTCATTCTCTATGATACCTATGGTTTTCCAATCGATTTGACCGAGTTGCTTTGTTCGGAACGCGGCCTGGAAGTTGATCACGAGGAGTTTGAGAGCCAGATGGATTCTCAGCGGGAACGCGCCCGAGCTGCTCAGAAAACCACTGTTGTCCGCGCTCTCGACATCTCAACCGAGGCCATCGCCGAATTCTCTGGTTTCGAATCCGACGAAGTGGAAACCACCGTCCTCGAAATCCACCCGCAGGAAGACGCCCTCTTCATCATCACCGACAAGACCGTCTTCTACGCCGAAATGGGCGGCCAATCCGGTGATACGGGAACCCTCGTAGTTGCCAGAGCCGAATACCCCATCACCGGCGTCCAGCAGGTCGGCAAGGCCCGCGCCCACATCGTCGATGCCGCCACCCCGGTAAAGGTCGGCGACACCGTCACCCTCAAGCTCGACACCACCCGCCGCCGCCCCATCGAAGCCCACCACACCGCGACCCACCTTCTCCACTGGGCCCTGCACGAGGTCGTCTCGAAGGACGCCGCGCAACAAGGCTCGTCCGTGGACGAGAACCGCCTGCGCTTCGACTTCAACAGCGCCGCCGTCACCCCTGAGCAAATCACCGCGATGGAAGAAAAGGTGAACGCCGCCATTTCCGCCAACGACGCCGTCTCTTGGAAAGAAGTCCCCCACGCCTCCATCAAGGGCCGCCCGGACATCATGCAGTTCTTCGGCGACAAATACGGTGACCTTGTCCGTGTCGTCCAGATCGGTGGCGAGCGCCAGGGCCTCAATGGCTACTCCATGGAACTCTGCGGCGGCACGCATGTCCGCAACACCGGTGAGATCGGCCTCTTCAAAATCAAGTCGGAAGGCGCCGTTGCCTCCGGTGTCCGCCGTATTGAGGCCGTCACCGGCGACAGCGCACTCGCCTATCTCCGTGACATCGTCGTCCAACTCTCCCAGGAAGCCGCCGCCACCCAGGCCAAGCTCGCCCCGATCAACACGAAACTTTCCGCCATCGGCGAGCCCGTGGTCGTCATCGATCCGCCGCCCGTTCTTAACGCGGACGCCCTCTTCGCCGCCGGCCACATCAGCGCGATCAACGAGGCCCTGTCCGATGTCCGCGCTTCTCTCGAAGTCGGCAAGGAAGCCGTCATCGAGGCCGAAAAGCGCTTCAAGAAACTCCAGGCCTCCGCCGCCGCTAAAATGGCCGACGAATCCCTCGCCGAACTCATCGCCAAGGGCGATCCCATCGTCGTCTCCTTCGAGTCGGATGGCTCCTTGCTCCAGGAACTCCAGAACGGCCTGAAGAAAAAGAACTTCGCCGGCCCCGCCTTCCTCATCGTGGATGACGGCGAGAAGCTCCACCTCGCCACCTACTGCGGCGAGGCCGCCCTCGCCTCCGGCCTCAAGGCCGGCGATCTCCTCCGTGATCTCGCCGCCATCGCGGGCGGCAAAGGCGGCGGCAAACCCGACCAAGCCCGCGGCGCCGCCCCCGACCGCTCGAAACTCGAGGAACTCAAGACCACCGCCACCAACCGCTTCGCGGGTCATCCGGCCTAACAGGTTTCGGGTGGCCTCTCCGATCAGTAGCCTCTGGATGCAAGGAGCCCGCCGCTTGTATGCAATACAACCGAATTTTCTGCTCCCTCTCACGTCCGGGTTGCACGCCACCGGATTTTCGCCCCAAGCTTTTCAGACACGTTGCAGGATCATTCCTGAAAACTGCAAACTAGAAACTAGCAAACTTCTCTCCCATGCCCCTCGCCATCAAACCGAAATCCGACTGCGTCTTTGACCAGATCTCCATGGGCGAAATCATGCTTCGTCTCGATCCCGGCGAGGGCCGCATCCGCACCGCCCGCAGCTTCACCGCTTGGGAAGGTGGCGGCGAGTACAACACCTCGCGCGGCCTGCGCAAATGCTTCGGCTACAAGACCGCCGTGGTCACCGCCTTCGTCGACAACGAGGTAGGCCACCTCATCGAGGATTTCGTAATGCAGGGTGGTGTCGCCACCGACTTCATCCAATGGCGCGAGGACGACGGCATCGGCCGCAATGTCCGCAATGGACTCAACTTCACCGAGCGTGGCTTCGGCGTTCGTGGTGCCGTCGGCAATCCGGACCGTGGCAACACCGCCGCCTCCCAGCTCAAGCCCGGCGATGTCGACTGGGATCACATCTTCGGCAAGCTCGGTGTCCGCTGGTTCCACACCGGCGGCATCTTCGCCGCGCTTTCCGAGTCCACCGCCGCCCTCACCGTGGAAGCGGTGAAGGCCGCCAACAAATACGGCACCATCGTTTCCTACGACCTGAACTACCGTCCCTCCCTTTGGAAAACCATCGGCGGACTCGCCAAGGCCCAGGAGGTCAACCGCGAGATCGCCAAATACGTCGATGTCATGATCGGCAACGAGGAGGACTTCACCGCGTCCCTCGGCTTCGAAGTGGAAGGCGTGGATCACAACATCTCCTCCATCGAGCTCGACGCCTTCAAGGCGATGATCGAAACCGCCGTGAAGGCTTTCCCGAATTTCAAGGTCGCCGCCACCACGCTGCGCGCCGTCATTTCCGCCACGGTCAACGACTGGTCCGCCATCCTCTGGCACGACGGCAAGTTCCACGAG
>CAXTTX010000415.1:0-5034 GCA_964247045.1 uncultured Verrucomicrobiales bacterium
CGGAACGGGGCGCTCGGGTTGATGATGGCGAACTTGCCGGTTTCATTGCCTTCGGCATCCACTTCGGGAAGTGGCTTCACGTCGGTGGGGGAAGGTAGATAGTCGACGACGGCGTCGAGAACGAGCTGGAGGCCCTTGTTTTTGAAGGAGGAACCGCAGTAGGTCGGGAAGAACGCGAGATCGATGGTGCCCTTGCGGATACACTTCTTGATGGTGTCGATATCCGGCTCGATGCCTTCAAGGTATTTCTCCATCACCTCGTCGTCCTGTTCGACGGCGGTTTCGATAAGGGCGGCGCGGTATTCTTTCGCCTTCTCCACCATGTCGGCGGGGATTTCCTCGATCTTGAAGTTTTCCGGCTGTCCGGATTCGTCCCAGATGTGGGCCTTCATCGTGAGCAGGTCGACAACGCCGACGAAATCGCTCTCGGTGCCGATCGGCAGCACCATGACAAGCGGGTGCGCGCCGAGGATTTTCTTCACCTGGGCAATAACGCGGTAGAAATCAGCACCGATACGGTCGAGCTTGTTGACGTAGATGACGCGGGAGACCTTGGAGTCGTTCGCGTAGCGCCAGTTGGTTTCGGATTGTGGCTCGACACCGCCGGAACCACAGAAAACGCCGACGCCACCGTCGAGCACCTTCAGCGAACGGTAAACTTCGATGGTGAAGTCCACGTGTCCGGGAGTGTCGATAACGTTGAATTGGTGGCCTTTCCAGAAGCAGGTGGTGGCGGCGGATTGGATCGTGATGCCGCGTTCGGCTTCCTGTTCCATGAAGTCCATCGTCGATGCGCCATCGTGCACCTCTCCGATTTTGTGAATCTTGCCCGTGAGCTTGAGAATACGTTCGGTGGTGGTGGTCTTGCCCGCGTCAACGTGGGCGAAAATGCCAATGTTGCGGTATTTGCTGAGGTCCTTCATGACGATGGTGGCTTCTTGATTGCCGGCGCGGAGTCGTGCCGGGGGGCGAATACCTAGCGAGGGTTGGCGTTTTGGCAACCCTAGAGTCCTCCCCACGCGGATTTTTCCCCCCGCCGCACGGCAGGCCGGGGAATCCGCCTCCGGGGCCGGGAAAGCGCAAATTTTCTCGACCCCGCGGGGAGGGAATGGATACGCGAGAGCATGTTCGCCCGAATACTCGTTCCCGTCCTGGCCCTTTCGCTGGTCCTGCCGTCATGTGCCCCCAAATTTTCCGCCGCCCAGCGGGCCGAGCTGTCCTCCGTGGCGGTCGCCCAGCCCTCGGTGGACCCGGAAGCCTATGAGGAGCCCTACGGCGGCGACGTCCAAGCCCGGAACGCCGCCAGCAACGTCAGCGGCGCGGGTGCCCTCGGACCGCTGGTCGGTGCCATGGTCGGTAGCGCCATTGCCGGAACCCAGAACGCCAATTTCAAAAGTAAGTCCAAGGGACATTTCGCCGCCGTCCGTACGAATACCCCGGGTGACCTCGGCAAGATGTTGGCGGACGACCTCGGGAAGCAGTTGAAGACCGACCCCTTTTTCAGTCCGCGGATGTCCACGAAACCGGGCGGCGCGTCCTTCACCTCCCATATTTCCGCCTACCGTCTGGTCCGCGCGGGCAAGGATGACAACGGGCTGACCTTCGTGCCGGAAGTTTACGCGGAGGTTTCCTTGGTCAGTCCGTCCGGCAAGACGCTCGCCAGTAAGAAATACCAAGGCCAAGGGGCCGGAGCCCTCCCCGTTTCCGAATACGCCGCCAGTCCGGTCAAGATGCGCCAGGGCTATCTAACGGCCGTCTCCAATATCGCCGTGCAGGTGATGGCGGACATGGCGATCCGGACTCGGGAGTGATGGCACGCCGCAGGCTGCAAGCCATGATGGCATGAAAACTCGCTTTTTCCTTCATTCGCTGGTCCTGATGGGGCTTCTTTGCCTTCCTTCTTGCGCCACGCGGTTCAGCGCCGCCCGGCGCGAGGAGCTCTCGACCGTGGCGGTGACGCGAACCGAGGTGGCACCCGACGCCTTGGAGGAGGCCTATGGCGGGGACATCCAATCGTACGACCCTGTACTAAGACCCGGCAAGGTCACCCGGGCGCAGTTCGGACGTTTCAAAAAAGACAACCGCGCGGGTCTCGCGCGGATCCAGCGGCACACCCCGGCCGATCTGGGGGACATGCTCGCCTCCCGGATCGAGGGGCAATTGAAGCGGGATTCCTTTTTCAAGGACCGTGTCCGCGGCCAGTCCGGAAACACGGTCACCTCCCTGATCTCGTCCATCCGCCTCGTTCGTTCCGGAACCGCCGCCGACGGAACGCTCACCTTCGATACGGAAGTCTATGCCGACATTTACCTGAGGGATGCGCGCGGGAGAAAGCTGGCGGGCAAAACCTACGTGAGAAATGGTGGCATGGCCCTGCCGGTCATCGGGTATGCCGACGATCCCGGGAAATTGAGGTCTGCGTACGCGGCGGCTCTTGACCATGCCGTCGCGGCCTTCATGGCGGATCTCGCGGTGAAGACCCGGGACTGAGATTGGAAAACCGCTGGCCGACGAGATGGCTCCGGGGGCGGATCTATCCGATGAACCCGAAAATTGCCCCGGCCTGGATGCCGATGCCGCTAATCAGCATCACGGCGAAGGCCCACAGGAGTTTCCGCCGTTGGTTCCTCCAGAAGAATGCCAGGCCGGCCGGTACTCCCGCCAGGGCGGTGAGCAACTGGCCGACCATCACGCCCCCGAGCAAGCCGAGGTGCTGGCCTTCCGTGGCGGCGTCGGAATCATTCGCCATGAGGCCCGCCATCAGTTTCAGCGTGCCGAGCAAGGCCGCGCCGCCGAGCCAGACGAGGATGAAGATCACCCCGCCGGTCACGGCCAACGCGGAAACGGGACGGGGATCTGCCATGGGTTGCCTGATTCGGTACCTCCGCCGGTGTGTTATTCGGCTTTCTCCTCAGCTTCCTCTCCGGCCTTTTCCTCTCCCTTTTCGCCAGCCGCTTTCGCTTTCAGCGTGCCGATCACGCCGCTGATTTCCTTGCCGTGTTTGTCGCTGCCTTCCTTGGAAGAGATGCAGGAGAGCAGCATGAAGTTCTTCGATCCTTCCTTGCTGAGGAGAACGAGGTTGATAAAGGCCTTGCCGTCCTCGTCCTCGCCGGTGGCGTTCAGGATGGTGATGCCGAGGCCGTCCTTCTCGCCCTTTTGCTCGTCCTCATATTTGACGTTCTTGAAATCCTCCATGGTGGCCTTCGCTTCCTTGATGGCCGCATCGCGGTCGGTCAGCGGGGCCTCGAGCTCGACCACCTCGAGGATGACTCCCTCGTCACCCGGCGGAGTGGAGATCAGTCCGTCCTCGCCATTCTTGACCTCCCAATCGTCGGGGAGGTTGAAAGTGAGCACGGGTTTTTCCTTGGGAAATCCGATGGCCTTGTCCGCCTTGGCAGGCGATAAGGTGGTCAGCAGGGCCAGGCAGAGGAACAGTTGGGTCTTCATTTCTTCGGAGGGGTTGGAAAGCCCGGATCACATGGCGGGCAAGATCGGGATCTAATGGTTGTCGGATTTAAAGTCAATTTATCTCTATTACGCGTTTATGTAAGATGAATGGGCTTCTTGATATGCATATTTTGTTGAATAAATGATTTCTGTCAGATAGATCTGACGAACCGTGTCCCTGTTTTCCTAACTCCCCGTGCCATGAACTTGAAATACCCAATCCATCCCGTCGTCACCCTCGCCGCCTGCATTGCTTGTCTCTGTGCCATGCCTCAAGGCTCGTTCGCGGCAGAAGCCGCTCCTACCGCCGAGAAAAAACCCAAGGAGGGAACCCCGCCCACACCCGCCACCCTGGTGGTGGACATGCGGAAGGCCGCCGCCCTCATCGCGAAGGGCGCGAAGGAGAAAATCAGCATCAAATCCAAGGAAGCCGCTCCTTTCTGGTCCGCCTTGAAAGAGGCGAACGAGGCCATCGGTGAGATCGAGGCCGGCGTGAAGGCAGGTGACGGCACCATGCTCGCGGGTCTCGACAACCTGGGCATGAGCATCCACCAGCTTGCCGCCTCCTGGGGCGTGCTGCGTTCCTCAGTCAAAGGCGGCCAGAGCGGCAGCGGGATCATCGCGCTCTCCAAGGCCTACGAGGTCTTCCTTTTCAATTACGGTCCTTCCGTGGCGCGCAAGCATCTCGGCGGTGAAGTGACAGATGCGGAGAAGGCCCAGCTGACCGCCGCGAGGGCGGAAGTGGAAAGCCTCAAGGCCCAGATTGCGGCGGTGGAGGCAAAGCTTCCCGCCAAAACCTATCAGAAGCGCTTCACCCGTGACATCCTCGCCCTCTGCGATGACCTCGCCGAGGTCAAGGGCAACGACCTCAAGAGTTACTGCGCCTACCTTTTCCAGTATAACAGGCTGATGTACACGGCCGTCGCCTACAACACGCTGATCGATGTCTGGTATCCGGAAACCGGGAAGCAACTGGCCTCCGCACCCAGCTCGAAGAAGCGGCCGGTGCTCGCCTTTGAGAAATCCAGCGGCGACTACTACAAGGGCTGGAAGTATGTCAGCGTGCCGGTGGAGAAGTATGGCGACTACTATCAGGTGACCGCCTGTGTTTCCACCGTCACCACGACGGAGATCTCCACCTTCGAGTCCTATACGGAATCCTACTCCGAGGAAACCGCGATCGAGGAGTCTTCCGAGGAAACCACCGCCATCAACGAGGAAGTCAGCATGGAGGAGGGTGAGGAAAGTTCATTCGCCGACGAGGTGGCGGACGGCGCGGATGACGAGGACGGCGACGGCACCGCGGATGAAGCGGACACTGACGACGACAACGATGGCACCGGTGACGAGGCGGATACCGACGACGATGGCGACGGCGTGATGGACACGGACGAGCCCGAGGATGACACCGCGGACAATGATGACGCCGGCGAAGACGACGGGGATGCCTCCATGGACGAGGGCGACGGCGGCGGCGAAGACGCTGCGGAGGATTCCGGTGATGATGCCGGAGACGACTCTGCGGAGGATTCCAGCGACGACGGCGGCGACGAAAACGAGTGATTTGTCCCTCGCCACGCGTTCCCG
>CAXTTX010000416.1:0-5020 GCA_964247045.1 uncultured Verrucomicrobiales bacterium
CGAGTCCGTGGAACATGCCTTCACCGACATGGCGGAGCGCGTTTTCACCGAGGCCCGCCTGAAGGCGGAGGAACTCCTGCCAGCCGTCGAAGCCGTTCTCGCCCAAGGACTCGCGCCCGACACCGAACGCGGTGAAATCGAGGCCGCGGCCGCAGCCGTCCGAACCGCCCTCGCCACCGGTGCCGCGAACCCTCTCAAGGCAGCCGTCCAGCGCCTGGATACCGCCACGGAAGCACTCGCCGCCCGCTTGGTCGAACAGGCCATGGAAGCCGCCCTCGACCGCCGTATGGCCGGAGATTGACCTCTAAGCCGCTTGCCAGCGGGGCATTTTGGGAGCACCTTCAGGGCCTCCCGGTCATCAATGATGAATTCCAGCTTGTCGGATCCCAACAATCACGTCCCCGAGATTTCTCCGGACGATGGTTGGGGCGACGCGGAGGCGATCACGGGTGACGAAATCACCCCGCGCCCGCCGTCCATCCTGCCACCGCGCCGGATCGCTTCGGAAAAAAGCGCCGCCACTGCGGAACCCGCCGAAAGCGGTCTGCGCATCGACTCCCATGTGGTCCGCATGGAAACCACGGAGGTAGCTCCCCAGCGGCTGGAGGTCCAGGAAATCCGCGCCGATGTCGTCCGCCTGGAACAGGAGGTTCCCTCCCCGCCGCGGATGGTCTCCCAGTTCACTTTCCATGAGCGCCAGGTCGCACCGAAAGAAGCCATCGCCACCCGCGGGGAAGGCCGCGAATGGGGTGCCATCACCGGTCGGCCGAAGGCGCTCCGCTGGGTTTTCGGAATGGGCGTCGCAATCACGCTGATGCTGGTTACCTCGCTGATGGTTCTTCCCAAGATCAATGCCAAAAACGCCCCGCGGAAAGAAGTTCCGAACGAGGTGATGGAAGTTCCCTTGTCAGGAAAGGACGCGGAAATCGTCCGCCTCACCGATATCCTCCTTCCCCTGCAACCCGAAGCCATGCGCCTCTTCGCCAGCTATGCCCGCGCGACGGGACCGGACGAGGTGAAGCCCTTTCTCCGCAAGGGCCAGGCAGCCTCGGAAGACCTCGCGAAAAATTGGCGGACCCTGGCATCCCCGAAAGGCTGGGAACCCTCCAACTCCTCGGAGTGGAGCGTCCGGCCGCTGGACGGAACCGTCTATGCTAGGCTGGATGGCACAATGCCCGACATGTCGGCTTTTGCCGCGTATTACGTTCTGGAGGACAACCGCCTGCTCCTCGATTGGAAGGCAACAGCGGCCTTTGGAACGGCTTCATTTGCCAGCCTGATCCAAGGCAGCGGCGACGGCAGGGAAATCCGCGGTGAGATCCGCCAAGCCCAGTTTTACAATACCGTCTGGCCGGAATCCGATTACCTCAGTTTCACCCTCGTTTCTCCCAACGGCGAGGACACCGTTTGGTGCTACGCCCGGCGGGACTCGGCCGCCGCCGCCCAAATCGCACCGCTTTTCCTGAAAGGCCCCATCCTCCGCGAGGTGGAGGATTCGCAGAAAGTCACCGTCCGCCTTGCACGCGGCCCCGAAAACGCGGCCCCCAACCAATGGTTGATTGCGGAAATGCTTCACACCGACTGGCTGAGTGCCGAATGATTCTCCCGTGAGCGCTGCCAGCCTATTCTGGTTCCACTGCGGACGTTGTGGTTCATTGTTCCAATCCCAGCCCGGGGATTCGGAGGAACGGACATGCACTCATTGTGGCTCGAAGCCTTCCCTAGGCCTCGAAACCGCCGCCGTATCGCCCGGCGCGTTTCAAACCGCTGTCGTGGAGCCTCACGCCGGCGAACGCAAGCGCGTGGCCCAGCGCAAGCACAAGTCGAGCTACTTGGGGTTCAAGCTCGCCGCAATCTGGATTCTCGTGCTGGGTGGCATCGTCTTCGGGGTCCGTTTCATCTGGCAGACTGACGAAAAAACCTCGCAGGAAGGCTACTCGCCCCGCCCGAAGAAACCCGGTGCCTACTCGGAAGCGGACACCAACCTGATCAACGACGCCAGGGAACTGGTCGGAAAGACCTTTTTGGGCTTCATCTCCTCCACGGGCCCGGAGCAGCGCAACCAGTTCGTTTTTTCCCCGGTCACCACCGCCGGCCGGATGGCCCGCTACTACATCCTCAATCCCATCTCGAGAATCACTCCCGAGCAGGTTTTCCCCAAAGGCAGCGCGGTCATCCATATCCCGGACCGCCGCGCGATCGAGGCAGAGTGGACCACCAGCGACGGGCGCACCCTCGATACCGCCTTTTACGAGGAGAACGGGGAGTGGCGGCTGGACTGGGACCACTACGTCCGCTACAGCGACTACCCATGGCCGCTCTTCCTTTCGGACAAAGGTGATTCGGAGGGCGAGTTCCGCCTTCTTGCCCGCGAGCGCCTGGCGGAGGAGCGCAGGAGCGCGGACACCATCAGCATGATTCTCTACACCCCGCGCTTCGGCTATGGCGACACCACCGGACAGCAATCCCCGGAGTTCAACATCCGCCGCGCCAGTCCGGATGGCCGCCTGCTGGAAGCAGCCTTCCAGCTCCAGCGCACCGGCAAGCGCCCCTTTGACATGAAGATCACCGGGACCAATACAGAAGAACTGATCCGCGTCCGCATCAAGGTCCGCCGGATCGACGATGGCGAAACACGGCGTTTCGAGGTCATGAAGGTGATCGCCTGCCACTGGTATTCCACCGATCTGCCAGGCATGGAAGTCCCGCGGGAGGACGCTCCTGCCGGTCAAAAGTGACCCAACGCGGCCCGCATCACGGGCAACGGCTCCGTGCCCGGGAACCAAAGTTGGAAGGCCAGCGCCCCCTGGTGGATGAGCATGGATAGCCCGTTCGCCGTCCGGCAGCCCTTTTCACTTGCCAGGGCCAGCAGCGGGGTCACCGCCGGCTGATAGATGGTGTCATACACGAACTGCCCCGCGCGCAGGCAGGATGAGGGGAGAATCGGCGGATCTCCCGCTTTCAATCCGACCGATGAGGTGTTCACGATCAAATCGCAACCCTGGCATTCCGCGGCAAGCGACGCGTCATCCAACGGCAGCGCGATGATTTCACCCGCGGGATGGATCTCCCGCAGCTTTTCCAGCAAAGGCACCAGCTTCTCCACGGTTCGGTTGATGAGCACGAGTTTCGGCACTCCCGCGAGGCAGGCCTGCGTGGCGATCGCCTGACCGGCTCCGCCGCCTGCTCCGGCGATGGCCACCTTCAACCCGGAAAAACGTGTCTGGAAAGCCTCCTCCACCGCCCGCTCGAATCCCGGACCATCCGTGTTGTAGCCGCGTGTCACCGCCTCGTCGAAACGGATCGTGTTCACCGCTCCCAGCGCGCGGGCTTCCGGATGCACCTCGCAATGCTCCATCGCCTCCAGCTTGTGCGGCACCGTCACGTTGCAGCCGGTGAACCCGAGTTCCCGCATCCGCGCGAACGCCGCGCCCACTTGGCCGGGTTGAACCTCCAGCCGGATGTAGCGCGCGGAAATTCCCGCCTCGTCCAGCGCCGGTTGGTGCATCCGCGGGGACGCGGAGTGTGCCACCGGATCGCCAATCACCGCGAGCCGCGCGGGCTTTCCAAGACCAGCGTCCAACAGGTCCCGGGAAGAGAGATCCTGCAACGTGTAAACTTCCTTCATGATCCCTGGAGTTTTTCAGCGAATGCCCGCACCCTCGTGACGCAACGGTCTTTGCCTAACAAATTCAACACGTCACCCAGATCCGGGCCGTGGGCACGCCCGGAAAGCGCCACCCGCAGCGGGAACATCAGTTGTCCCGGCTTCGCGCCTGCCGCCACCGCCGTTTCATTCAACACGGCCTTGGCCGCATCCGCGGACCACCCGGTCACCGAACCGAACGCGTCCGCCAGCGAGGAGAGCAAGCCACCCGCCGCGGCATTGCCGCGCACCTTCGCCACCGCCTCGTCATCGAAGCCGAAGTCGTCTTTCAACAGGAAATCCACGGCACCCGGCACCTCGCTGAACAAGCGCACCTTCTCCTTCACGGCGGCGGCCACCGCCATGAAGTCTTCCGGCACGGGCAAACCCGCCGCTTCCACGAACGGGCGCGCGCCCGCCGCGAAGGCAGCCACATCCAGACCGGCTAGATGCTGCTGGTTCATCCACTTGCACTTCTCCATGTCGAACTTCCCCGGTGCCCGGTTGACGTTCTCCAAGGTGAAAATCTCCACCAGTTCCGGCAGCGTGAAAATCTCCCGCTCCGTCTTCGGATTCCATCCCAACAGGGCCAGGAAATTCACCACGGCACCAGGCAGGAATCCCTGCCGCGGATACTCGCCCACCGCCGCACCCGCGTCGCGTTTCGACATCTTCGAGCCATCCGGATTCAGGATCAGCGGGATGTGCGCGTATTGCGGCGCCTTGCCGCCGAAAGCCTCGATGAGTTGCAAATGCTTCGGCGTGTTCATCAGGTGGTCCTCACCCCGGATCACGTGCGTGATCTTCATCTCCAGGTCATCCACCACGTTCACGAAGTGGAAAACATACGAGCCATCGGAGCGTTTCACCACCATGTCCGGCGTGTTCGACTCGTCACGATAGTCGATCGTCACCTCGCCGCAGACGAGATCGTTCATGGTGATCAGCTTCCGTTCGAAGCGGAACCGCCACGCGCCGCCGTCCTCATAGACGCGGTCCGCCGCCACCAGCTTTTCGAACCAGGCGTCATAGATCGCCTTCCGCCCGCTCTGGTAATAAGGACCATGGTCGCCGCCTTTTTGCGGCCCTTCATCCCAATCCAGGCCGAGCCAGTTCATCCCGTCGAAAATCGCCTGCCGCGCTTCCTCCGTGTTCCGCGCCTCGTCCGTGTCTTCCACCCGCAGCACGAAAACGCCGCCCTGCTTGCGGGCGAACAACCAGTTGAACAGCGCGGTGCGTGCCCCGCCGACATGCAAATAGCCGGTGGGAGAAGGTGCGAATCTGGTGCGGACGGTCATGCGGCCCGAGGTTTAGTCCCCCGCCCCCGCCCGTGCAAGCCACAGAAACGGAGCGCAGTCGCAGCGAAGCGTAGAT
>CAXTTX010000417.1:0-3047 GCA_964247045.1 uncultured Verrucomicrobiales bacterium
GCTTACACCATCAACGATGCGAAGAAATGGCTCACGCCGGAACTGACAAAAGGCTACCTGGAGCTTTCGTTGATCGGTGACTTCGAGATCGACAAGGTGCTTCCCGAATTGCTCGCCACCTTCGGCGCACTTCCTGCCCGCGCCGCTGCCGCTCCCGCCCTGCCGGAGCTCCGCAAGGTTTTCTTCCCGAATGCGCCCGGCGCGAAGACCTTCACCTATGATTCCAAGATTCCGCAGGGCATCGCCACCACACTTTGGAAAACCGCTGGCATCCGCAACAATCAGAAGGAAGTACGCCGCCTCAACATCCTCGGCTCCATCTACGGCGATCGTCTCCGTGAGGAAATTCGGGAAAAGCTCGGGGCCTCCTACAGCCCGGACGCGGGTGCCTCCGGCTCGGATGCCCTCGAGGGCTTCGGCTACATCCTCGGCCAGAGCATCGGCAAACCGGGTGACCTCGATCTCCTCCTCAAGACCATGCGCGAACAGGCGAACGAAATTGCCACCACCGGTGCCACGGCTGACGAACTCGACCGCGCGCTCAAGCCCGTGCTCTCCACGCTTCAGAAATCGCTCCGCGACAACGCCTACTGGCTTGCCACCGTCATGAGCCAATCGCAATCCGACCCGCAGCGCCTCGAACTCGCCCGCGGCCGCGATGCGGACTACAAGTCGATCAAGCTCACGGAGATCAACGCCCTCGCGAAGAAATACCTCGCGGCGGAAAACGCGCTCCTCATCTCCATCAAGCCCGCGGAGTGAGGTCCGCCAAGTTGCCATGGAGAACCTCGGAATCCGCCCCTTGGAAGCCGGCGACCTGACAGAAGCCGCACGGCTTCTATCATCGCTTAATCCGGACACGCCGCCCTCGCTCGTGGCGGAGCGTCTTCACCGCATCCTCGACGAGCATCCGCACTATCACCTCGTGGGTGCCTTCGCCGGTGACAAACTCGCCGGAGTTGCCGGCGGGTGGGTCGCCACCAAGATCTGGTGCGGCCGCTACCTGGAGATCGACAACCTGGTCGTCCATGAAAACCACCGGTCTTCCGGCATTGGTTCCCTGCTCATCCGGCATCTGGAAAAGGTCGCTGGGGAAGCGGATTGCAAGGTGGTTGTCCTCGACAGCTACACTTCCAATCACCCGTCCCACCGCCTCTATTATCGCCTCGGCTTCGAGGTCTGGGGCTACCATTTCGTCAAACCCATCGGCGATTGGAAGGGCGATGGCTCGTTCTGACGGCCCTATCCCATGACCGTTGCGATCGTCCACTATCACCTCGATCCGGGCGGCGTCACCACCGTCATCACGGGCACGTCGCACGCGCTCGCCGCCCAGGGCATCCGCCATGTCATTTTCACCGGGTCGCCACCACCGCAGGCCATTCCCCTGCCCGCCCCGGTCTATCAGGTTCGCGGTCTTGCTTATCTCCGTGATCCCGGCGACATCAATCCGGCAAACCTGTTGGAAAATCTCCTCGCCGCGGCGACGCATGCCTTCGGCGTCCTGCCGGATATCTGGCACTTTCACAACCACTCCCTCGGCAAGAACGCCATCCTGCCGGAAACCATCTCCCTCCTCGCCGCGACCGGTGCCCGCATCGTCCTCCAGATCCATGATCTTGTGGAGGAGGGTCGGCCTGCCAACTATCCTCTCGTCGCGATCCACCCGTCCATCTATCCGGTTTCCCCGCGGATCCACTATGCCTTCCTGAATTCTCGGGACCTCCGCATTTTCACCACGGCGGGGCTTCCGCCGGAGACCGCCAGCCTGCTTCCCAATCCGGTCTCCCCCGCCCCGCTTCCACCGGTTTCCCCGGCTTCACCACCGCTGCTCTTCGCACCCGTCCGTGGTATCCGGCGCAAGAATCTGGGTGAGTTGGCTCTCCTTGCCGCATTCGCCCCTCCCGGCACCCGTGTGGCCGTCAGCCGCGCTCCCCGCGATCCAGTGGCATTGGCCATCCACGATACTTGGAGCCGTTTCGCCGCGCGCCACCGCCTCCCCATCGCCTTCAACGTGGTGGACCGGTATTGCCCTGCACCTGGAGCAACCGCCGGGTTTGATTCATGGCTCGCGAACGCCACTCATTTCGTCACCACCTCCGTTTCGGAAGGCTTCGGCCTTCCCTTTCTCGAATCGATCGCTCTCGGCAAGCCCCTCCTGGGCCGGAATCTCCCCCACCTCGCCTTAGACCACGCCAGCCACGGCCTCCGCTTTCCCCATCTCTATGACCAGATCCTCGTCCCCCTCACTTGGGTCGATCTAACACTGCTCCGCGATCACCTTTCCACCGCCATGGAACGCACTTGGCGCGACTACGGTGCTCCTCTTCCTCTGGACGCGCTGGAGGAAGCCCTGTCCACCCTCGTCCAAGACAACCTCCTCGACTTCGGCAATCTTCCCGAGGCGCTCCAACAGGGGGTCATCGAGCGACTCACCCATCCTCTCGAACGCTCCGTCCCTCTCGTCAAAACCTGCAACACCACCCGTCCGCTGGAAACCTGGCTCACGCAATTCCTCGCCACCCGCGAGCCCGCCGCTTCACCGGCATCGCTCGCGCCGTGGTCGATCAAAGCGCACGGAGCGAACCTTCTCCATATTTATCAGAAATTGGCCGTCTCCGCCACTTCTTCCCCCGCAGGCTATATTCCCTCCGCCCGCATCCTTTCACAAGCCCTCTCGCCCGCCGGATTTTCGTTTCTCCTCTCCTCCCCATCTCCTCCGCCTGCTAACAAAAAATTCAAGGCCGTCATCTTCGACATCTACGGCACCCTCCTCTCAGCTCCCCAGGGTGGCGTGAAACCAGATCCCCTTGCGGACCCGGTCCTCCGCGACGTGCTCCGCCATTCCGGCCACACGCCTTCAGCCTCTCCCAGCACCGATCTCCACGCGGCCGTCCTCCGCCATCATGCGACTTCGGGTGAAGCCTATCCGGAAATCGACCTCCGCGTCCTCTGGCGGGAAATTCTATCCCTGCCTCCCGGCGCTGACACCACCGCTCTGGTCCAGGCCACCGAGGAAGTCTGGCACCCCGCCAAACCCATCCCCG
>CAXTTX010000417.1:3057-5014 GCA_964247045.1 uncultured Verrucomicrobiales bacterium
GCGCTTTCTCCTTCATCCGCCGCCTCTCCCGCGCTGGCATGGCCCTGGGCCTCCTTTCAAACGCCCAATCCAACACCCTCGCCTCCTTGGAGGAAATCCCCAGCCTCCTCGCTCCGGAACTGGTCATCCTCTCCTATCAGCAAGGGATGGCAAAACCCTCTCCAGCCCTCTTTGCAATGCTCGCTGATCGCCTCGCCGGCCGCAGCATCGTGGCTGCGGAGACCCTCTACATCGGCAACGATCCGCTCCAAGACATCCTGCCTGCCGCTGCGGTTGGATTCGCCACGGCCCTCTACGTCGGCCAATTGGACTCACACCGCCACGGCTCCTGCGAACCGGATATCAGCTTTCATTCCTGGCGGGAACTGGACCGCTGGATCGAAGGCTCCGCCGCACCATCCGCCAACGGCTAAAAAAATGGCCCTGGGGGCAACCAACCTCCCCCAGGGCCGACTCGCTCCCCCGCTCGGGGTATCACATGAGAGGCAACAGCAGCGAAAACACACCTGTTTCGCCACCCTTTGTGTCCTCAACCAAAAAAAGCTCACCCCTCAGACGGATCATCATCGAGCGCAGCGCATTCTCCTCACCCTCGTTTCGGGTGATCGGGAAGAAATCCGCTCTTTCCCGGAGGCAGGCGCGGGTCGAGTCGTCACCTTCGTAGTAAGCTGTCGCCAGCGCCACGATCTTCGCCTTGATCTCGTAGTAGGTGGTGTTCACGTCCATGAGAATACTGTGACATCCCTGTAACGCACCTCCGGATATATCTCAAAATCGTGTAAGCAAAATCCTTACACTTCGCCTATATTGTAATGCTTTCCAAACCCTAATCATCATGCAACCCGCACGATTTTTGGCACCCCAATTTTCCCAGTGAATTCCGACTTTGCTGGCACAGTCCTTCCCTGCCATTCCAAGCTCCCGCATGCCCTCCACCCCTGACGAAACCTGGCAGCCAATCTTTATTTCGCTGCTGTCGGCCCATGCCGCCACCGATGCCGCGCATGACCTGCAGCACATCCGTCGCGTGGTGACCAATGCCCGAAGGCTCGCCGCTGCCGAAGGTGCGGATTGGCAAGTGGTGATGCCCGCCGCTTGGCTGCATGACTGCGTGCACGTATCCAAATCTTCCCCGCACCGCAAACAGGCCTCCACCCTAGCGGCCAAACAGGCCGTGGCATGGTTGGAACAGCACCAGTGGCCGCACGGCCGGTTGGACGACATCGCACACGCTATCGAAGCGCACAGCTTCTCCGCGGGTATCGAGCCCCGCACGCTTGAGGCAAAGGTGCTCCAGGATGCGGATCGTCTCGATGCCCTCGGGGCCATCGGCCTCGCCCGCACCCTCATGCTGGGCGCGGAAATGAAGCGGGAATTTTACGATGCCGTGGACCCCTTCTGCCGCTCCCGCGAGCCGGACGACTCGATTTTCACCCTGGACCACGTCTACGCGAAGCTTCTGAAACTGGAGGGCACCATGCAGACCGCCAGCGGCAGGGCGGAAGCCCATGGTCGCACCGTCTTCCTGCGGACCTTTTTGGATCAATTCGAGGCCGAAATCGAAAAGGCCTGACCGACCGGGAAACAATTCCCCTCCCCCGGAATCTTGGGCTTGCGCCCGCCTCCGCCCGTGGCCATGGAAGGGCGTCCGTCCGCAATGACCGCCCCATCCCAACAATCCTTCACCGTCGGCACGCGCGGCAGCGAGCTGGCTCTCGTGCAGGCCACCGCCACCGAGGCGATACTGGCCACCGCCTTCCCGGAGATGAGCTTCGTCCGCCGCGTCATCAAGACCACCGGCGACCGCCGCACGGATGTGGCCCTCGCGGAGGTGGCGAAATCGGAAGGCACTTTCGACAAGGGCGTTTTCATCAAGGAACTGGAAGAAGCATTGGATGCGGGTGAGATCGATATCGCCGTGCATAGCCTGAAGGACATGCCCACGGTTCTCGATAGC
>CAXTTX010000418.1:0-1836 GCA_964247045.1 uncultured Verrucomicrobiales bacterium
TCCCGCGTCACCACTGCTCGATCAGCAGGGTAAGATCGGCAATCAACGAATCGATTTTTTTCAATTCCTTCCGCGAGCCCTTGGCGCTTTTGATGGACGATTGGTGCAGAAGCGTGAGCATGTCCCGGAGGTCGCGAAGCTTCGCCGGTGAAAATTTCTTGCGTGCCGCTTCCTTCAGCACGGCTTGCTGAACCATCGAAATGTCCTCGTCCATGCGCGCCGCGTAGACCTGGAGGACGGCGCGGAAATCTCCGCGCAACGCATCGAGCGCTTCGATCACCGATTTGGCCGGAGAGGCCTCGAGCGTGGTGGAATCCATCCGTGGGCGACAATCAAGCAGGTCCGCTTTAAGAAGCAAGGTCACGCTTTGTCCGTATGTATTGGACATTTTATGTCTAATACACACGGCTGATCAAAACTTGCGGAAATCGTGGCCGGGGTTCACGATCTTCACGCAATGGAAAAGTGGATCACCGCCGCCAGGAATGCCCGGGAATTGGCCTACGCGCCTTATTCGAAATTCAAGGTGGGAGCGGCGTTGGTGGCCTCGGATGGGCGAGTGTTCGAAGGATGTAACGTGGAAAACCTCAGCTTCGGCTTGACCATGTGTGCGGAGAGGGTGGCGATTGGACGGGCGATCGCGGAGGGCGTGCGGGAGTTTTCGGCGATTGCCATCGTCGCCGATACCAAAGAACCGGTTAGCCCTTGCGGAGCGTGCCGGCAGGTCCTGGCGGAGTTCGCGCCGGACCTGAAAATCATTTTGTCCACGCTCGAAGGAAAAACCGAGGAGTGGCGGCTTTCGGCCCTCTTCCCCCGCGCGGCGACCGGTATCTTGGACCGCCCATAGTTCCACGTGGAACACAAGAGGAACGAAGTCGTTCCCTAACCGCCACAATGTGCTAGGATACCGGCCCGCTTTCGCATGTTCCGCTATCCTAAATCCTACGATGTCATCGTCATCGGCGCTGGTCATGCCGGCATCGAGGCCGCCTTTGCGGCGTCAGGCCTGGGCTGCGAGACACTTTTGTTGACGCAAAACGCGGATACGGTCGGGCAGATGTCCTGCAACCCGGCCATTGGAGGTCTCGCCAAGGGGCATATGGTGCGGGAACTTGACGCTTTGGGAGGGGTGATGGGACTAAACGCCGATGCCACCGGCATCCAGTTTCGCATGCTCAATGCACGGAAGGGACCCAGTGTGCGGGCTCCGCGCGCCCAGTGCGACAAAAAGGCCTATCAGTTTCGTCTGAAATCCCGGCTGGAAACAGCGCCACGGCTCGATCTGAAACAAGCCAATGTGACCGGGTTGTTGATGGATGGAGATGCTGTGGCGGGTGTCGAGACCAACCTGGGGGTGGCTTTCAGCGGCCGGGCCGTGATTGTCACGACCGGCACGTTTATGCGGGGTTTGCTTCACGTTGGCCTGCGCAACCAGCCAGGCGGTCGGATGGGGGACACGACGTCTTCATTCAGCGACTGCTTGGTGTCCCTGGGATTCGAGATCGGGCGTTTCAAGACTGGAACCCCTTGCCGTCTTTTGGCCGCGAGCATCGATTTCTCGAAATGCGAACGGCAGCTGGGCGACGACCCAGCGCCTAGGTTCAGCTATCTCGAAGGCGACGATTCTTTGGGCCCGGAAGGGTTGTTTACCTTGAATCGAGTCAAGGAAGGGATGTTCTATGTGGAACAAATCCCCTGTTGGATTACGCATACGAATGAAGCCACGCATGCGATTATCAGAGAAAACCTTCACCAATCTCCCTTGTATGCGGGCCGAATCGAGGGAGTCGGGCCTCGTTACTGCCCTTCAGTGGAGGACAAGGTCGTCAAGTTCGC
>CAXTTX010000418.1:1846-5008 GCA_964247045.1 uncultured Verrucomicrobiales bacterium
GCGGAGAAAGCCAGTCATCAACTTTTCCTGGAGCCGGAGGGCCGGGACACTGGAGAAATCTATGTGAACGGCATCTCGACTAGCCTGCCTTATGAGGTCCAGCATCGGTTTATCCGCACTATCCCAGGTCTGGAAAACGCCGAAATGCTCCGTCCGGGATACGCCGTGGAATACGACTATTGCCCACCCACCCAGCTTCATCGCACGTTGGAAACCAAGCGGACGGAAGGGCTTTACTTCGCGGGGCAGATCAATGGAACCTCTGGCTACGAGGAGGCCGCCGCGCAGGGATTCATCGCCGGGGCGAATGCCGCCCTCAAGCTACTCGGGAGGCCGGAACTCGTGCTGGGGCGGGCGGAGGCCTACATCGGTGTTTTGATCGATGATCTGGTCACCATGGGAACTCCAGAGCCCTACCGGATGTTCACGAGCCGGGCGGAATATCGCCTCCTGCTGAGGCAGGACAATGCCGATACGCGCTTGACCGGCAAGGCGATCGAACTGGGGCTCGCCTCGGCTGAGCGTCGCCGGCAATTCGAGGAAAAGGTTGTCCAGCGGAACCGGCTGGCCGAAGAGGCAAAACGTTGGCGGATGGATGGAATCCCGCTGGAGCTTTGGCTGAAACGGCCGGAGAACACCTATCGCGATCTCGCCGAAGATCTGCGGGGACAGTTTTCGGATAATCTCTGGGACGTTTTCGAGACGGATTTGAAATATGCGGGCTACATTCGCCGGCAGGAGGACCAGGTCGCACGGGCCAGCCGGCACGAGGGGCGTTCGATTCCCGAGTCGGTGGACTTCGCCTCGATTGGGGGATTGCGTCGGGAAGCGGCGGAGAAACTTGCTCGTGTTCAGCCGGCGACTCTTGGGCAAGCTTCAAGGATCAGCGGTGTGACGCCGGCGGACATGAGTCTGTTGAGCGTCTGGCTCGAGCGGCACTACGCTAAGCCCTGATCGACTCCAAAAACGACATCAGGGCGACCGCCCGCGACGCCGGGTTGGCCAAGGCGATCGTGAAGATGGCCGCCGGATCAGAAAGGGGAAGACAAATGGTATCCATCGCTCCTCGATCCGAAGTCGTGCAGACGGAAATTCCCTGGCCGAGTGAAACCTGCCACATCCGATCCGCGAAAAGGGCTGGTCCGTCGAGCTTTGAAATCTTTATTCCCTGATTTTGAATGAGCTCCAAGATGATTTTCTCCGCCGGGGATCGATGTTCCGCAGGAGAGAGAATCAGACACTCGCCAATCAGATCGGAAAGGCCGATTTCCGGATGCTCCGCCAGCCGGTGCTTTGGAGGAACGGCGATCAGCAGGGAGGACTTTTCGAGGAGAATGGAACCGGGAACTTCTTCGCTGCTTTCCGTGATCCTCAAGTCCAGACCCGTCAAATTTGAAGTGGGATCCTCCGAGTAGCCTTCCCGGGTGAGAACGAGGCGCACCCCACGCTGACGACGCAGAAATTTACGCGTCCGGCGCGTGACTTCTTTGGAAAGGGCGCCTTGGGTATGAGACACTCTCAGTTCCCCCGTCCTTCCTTCGGCGGCGTCGCGCAGACGTCCTTCGGCTCGTGCGGCCAGCCGCAAAAGCTCGCGTGCTTCTTCGAGCAGAAGAAATCCAAATGGGGTAAGGCTGACCTTGCGTCGATCCCGGAGAAAAAGGGGGCTGCCGAGGTCCTTTTCCAGGTTGCGGATCTGCACGCTCAGAGGCGGCTGGGCGATTCCGAGTTGCTTGGCAGCGGCGGTGAAGCTCAAGCATTCCGCAACGGTGACGAAATAACGAAGGTGACGGATGTTCATATGTATAACATATCGATATCAGGATAAGATCTCTATTTGATATTCACAAGGAGTAACATTTCCGAAGCCGGGCACTGGACAAACTCCCTGCGCGCACGCAACATGGACGTGTGTCTCCCCACCAAACCCTTCGCGCGGGCGCAGGCGTCTTGCTGTTTTCCTTTTTATCAGCAACCGCCGCTCCAGCGCCTTCCCCCATCGATCCGGCGGCCTTGCTGAAGGAGCTGGAAGCGCTCAAGAAGAAACAGGCGCAGTCTTCGGAACAGCGTTTTGGCCAGCTGGCCGCGCAGTTGATGGAAGCAAGCCGCACGGACCAAGGTGCGATGAAGGTTTACATGGAAGGCGTGCGCAACATGGATTTCGACACGAAGTCCCGGGATGCGAGCCGTTTTCAGGACTGGCGGAAAAACAGCAAGGACATGCTGGACAACAAGGTCTTTTTGGTCGCGTTGCGGTTTCATATCCGCTACCTCGCGATCAGCTTGATGGAGCTTTCCAAGCCCAAGCCGGGCGACCTGCCCCCGCTTCGGGAATTGATGGACTATGTCAGCGATCTGGTGAGTGCGCGGGCCACCGGGGATGGAGGGCAGTGGCGGGCGGAGGGAATCAAGGAATTGCTCGAAGCTCCGATTGCCAACGGAAAGATCGCCCAGGGGCTGATGATCCAGCCGGAGCTGGAGAAACTCTCGGCGAAAACCGGTTCGGGGCAAAAAGGCTGGGAGCCGGCGGCGGGAGGCTGGGTGCAGATTCTCGACACCGATATTCGAGCTCCGCTTCGCGAGAAGAAAGACCCCCGGCTGCTCGACACGTGGCAGTTCCAGATCAAGGCTGCTTCGAAGCTGAACGAGGGCAATCGATCCGATGTGGCCAAGGCGAGTTTTTCCCAGGTGGAAGTCCCCCGGCTGCTCTGGGGCAGCGCCCGCGACCTGATCGTCCTGGGCCAGGAGGATGCGGCGATCCTGCAAATGACCCAGCTGGTGCGGCAATACCCTCAGCATCCCGATTTGCCGTCGTGGATCGACGAACTCTCGGGCCTCCTCAAGAAAAGGACCGGGCCGGCGGCCCCAGCACCGGCACCGGCGCCCGCTCCGGGCGGCTAGGCCATCTTGACCGCGTCGAAAGCCGCCGCCATTTTGCGGCAGACCGCAATGAGGCGTTCGCGGAGGGGCGCGGCGCGGCGCGAGAATTCCTGTTGGAACGCTTCATACTCGGCGCGGCCGTCCGCACGCTCGATGGGGATGGGCGCCAGATCGAGCGCCGAAAAATCGTAGGGGCTGGCGCGCATGTCGAGATCGCGCCCTTCCAGCGCCAGCAGAAAGGTCTCCGCCACCAGGTCCGATCCCACCCAGGGCCACAGTTTGGTA
>CAXTTX010000419.1:0-5000 GCA_964247045.1 uncultured Verrucomicrobiales bacterium
GGAAGGAATCGGCTGGGTGGATGAGGAGCCGCCATCGTTGCCGGGAACGGAGGCCGGAAAGCGGGTGGCCAAATTGTTGTCCAGCGCGGCGACCCGGGGGGTCTTCGAGAAAAACGGGAGAGCGGTGGAGCTTTACCGCGAGCAAGCCGTGGACGCGGTGGTGAACGGCCAATGGATCAGCGGAACGATCGACCGGCTGCACGTGTACCGCGACGTGGCGGGACAAGCCACGCGCGTGGAGATCATCGATTTCAAGACGGACTCGCCGACGGATGCCGCCTCGGCCACCGTGCGGCACGCGAGGCAGATGGACGCCTATCAGGAGATCATCGGCAGGGCCTTCCCGGGAGCGGAGGTGGAGTGTTTCCTGCTGCTCGCCAGTGTTCCGGAACTGGTGCCGATGAAAAAGGCCGGAGCCCCGTGAAGGGCCCCGGCCTGGAAAGTTCGCGTTAACAACGGGGTGGATCAGTCGTTGTCAAAGATGGTGATGGTGTTGGTCAACTTGGTGCCCAGGGCAACGCCGGCGCCCGGGGAGCTGAGCGAGATCGTGAACTGGCGGGAACCGTCATTGGCAGCGTTGCCGATGATCGGGATGGAGATCGTCTTTTGCTTTTCATTGTTGGCAAAGGTGATCGTTCCGCTGGTTGGGGTATAGTCGCCGGCGTCCGCGGTTCCGGGGGCCGTGGCATATTGGGCCGTGGCCGTGCCCTTCAGGTTTCCGGTGCGGATCACGACGACATCCACGGTTTCCGCATCCTCATCGATCCCTTGGCCGGTGGCATTGAGGCCGATAATCGAGGCGGTATCCACCGTGAGCAGGGCACCCTTGTCGAATTTGATGAAGCCCGGAACCGGCGTCCCGTTGGCAAGAACCTTGACCTTGTCGACAGTCAGATAGATTTTACCACCCGCATCGACACCACCCGTGATGGTGGCCTTGACGGTGACCTTGCCGACGCCTGAGACAGTTCTTGTGCCGGAGATCTTGCGGGTGAGGAAGTCCTTGTCCCAAGCGGCGGTACCCTGCTCGAAAATTCCGGATAGTTCCGACGAGCTGCCGGGATCGATGGAATCGATGAACTCGGCGATCGTCTTTTTAGCGCCCGCCGGAGCGAGTTTGGCCAGTCCGCCCGTGCCGGTGACCGTGCCATCCAGCTTGTACTTGTAGATCGTGGACTTGGAGATTGTCCCCACGCTCGTCGCGGTGAATTTGATGTTGTGGCCAAATTTCTTGCCGCCGACTTTCAAGGTGGCGTTGGGAGCGGCAAAGGAAGCGGTGACGCCGACGGCGAGCACGGCGACAATGGATGCGATGGTTTTCATGGCGTTGGTTGGATTTGAATTTCGGGGAGGGCAGCCATGAACCCCATGGCCGCAAGAAACATTCAGCTAGAATCCATGACTAAGAAAAGCATCCCGGACGGTCAATCAATTTTCCTTTAATTTCCGAGGTTATTAAGCATGAGTTGAAATCATGCGAAAATGTCGCATCGGATTGCAATGGGGAAGGGCGGGGTCTTGAATCATGGTCGCTATGACTCCATTGGTTCAGACCTCCCACCCGGCCCTGCGTAAATGGGTCGATGATATGACCGCCCTTTGCACGCCGGACACCGTGGAATGGTGTGACGGCTCGCAGGAAGAATGGGACCGGTTGACCACCGCGATGGTGGAAAAAGGCACCTTCACGCGGCTCAACGCGGCGAAGCGGCCGAACTCGTTCCTGGCGCGATCCGCCCCTTCCGACGTGGCACGGGTGGAAGACCGGACCTTCATCTGCTCCAAACGCAAGGATCAGGCGGGACCGACGAACCACTGGGCGGATCCCGCGGCGATGCGGGCGCTGCTCACGGAGAAATTCCGCGGTTCGATGAAGGGCCGCACGATGTATGTGATTCCTTTTTGCATGGGTCCGCTGGATTCGCCGCTGGCGAAGATCGGTGTGGAGATTTCCGACAGCCCCTACGTGGTGGTGAACATGCGGATCATGTGCCACATGGGTTCGCACGTGCTGAAGCGCCTGGAGGCGGAAGCGAATGAAAGCGCGCCGAGGAAGCGCGACGGCCACGGCCAGTTCATCCCGAGCCTGCACTCGGTGGGCGCGCCGCTGGAAGCGGGAGACGAGGACGTGGCCTGGCCCTGCAACGATGACAAGTACATCGTTCACTTCACCGCCACGCGGGAGATCATGTCCTACGGTTCCGGCTACGGCGGGAACGCGCTGCTGGGCAAGAAGTGCCTGGCCCTGCGGATCGCCTCGAACATCGCCCGCGAACACCAATGGATGGCGGAGCACATGCTCATCGTGGGCGTACACGCGCCGGATGGCACGAAGACCTATCTGACGGCGGCATTCCCCTCCGCCTGCGGCAAGACGAACCTGGCGATGCTGGTGCCGCCGAAGTCCTATCTCGACGCGGGGTGGAGGACGTCCATCGTCGGCGATGACATCGCCTGGCTGTGGCCACATGCGGATGGCAAGCTTCACGCCATCAACCCGGAAACGGGATTCTTCGGCGTGGCGCCGGGGACAGCCTACGAGACCAACCCCATCGCCATGGAGTCGATGAAGGAGAACTCGATCTTCACCAACGTGGGCCTCACCGATGACGGCGACGTCTGGTGGGAAGGCATGACGAAAGAAAAACCCGCGCATCTCATCGACTGGACGGGCGAAGACTGGACACCGGATTGCGGCCGGCTCGCGGCCCATGCCAACGCGCGCTTCACGGCACCCGCCGTGCAGTGCCCGACGATCGATCCGGATTGGCAGAACCCGGACGGGGTGCCGATCGACGCGATCGTTTTCGGTGGCCGGCGGCCGACGACCATGCCCCTCGTCTATCAGGCCTTCAACTGGAGCCACGGGGTTTACGTGGGAGCGACGATGGGTTCGGAGATGACCGCGGCGGCGGCGGGAACGATCGGCAAGGTCCGCCGCGACCCGATGGCGATGCTGCCGTTCTGCGGTTACAACATGGGCGCGTATTTCAGCCACTGGTTCGAGATGCGCCGCTACATCAAGCACGTCCCGCGCTTCTTCCACGTGAACTGGTTCCGCAAGGACCAGGCCGGCAAGTTCCTGTGGCCCGGCTACGGCGAGAACATGCGCGTGCTGGAATGGATCGTGAAGCGTTGCAAGGGAGAGGTCCCCGGCCACGAGACGCAGATCGGCTGGACGCCTTCCTTCGAGGATTTCAACGTGGAGGGCCTGGATGGTTTCACCGAGGAGGCTTACGACAAGGCGATGGCTTTCAACAACGACGAGTGGAAGGCCGAGTTGGTGAGCCAGGGCGAGCTTTTCATCAACCTCTACGACCACTTGCCGAAGGAACTGGTGTTCCAGCGGGAACTGCTGGCGGCGAGGTTGTCTTGATTACCGTTCCAAGAACGGGCCGGCAGATGAAGCCGCGTCCCGTTCTTCCGCCTGTTTTTATCCTTAGTCGTCGGCAGTCTCCCTGAAGTGATCCTCCGCGACCTTCTCGATCTTCCTAGGAACCGCGGCTCCGGGCAGATGGATGTTTTCCCTCGATGTGTATTTCGAAAGGCGAAACCGGTATTCCAATCTGGCCTTGCCTCCGAGGCTCGGCCCGGCAACCAGCCAGACTTCCACGTATTTGAAAGATTTTCCACGATCAGCAACCGCAACCACCGGGACATCGCTCACCACGGAAAGACCACGCGTCGAGGGATCGAATGCCAGTCCCGGGGGCGTTCCCACGGGGGAGGGATAGTTCTCCGGTCTGATGATGTAAGGATCGAGGGGATTATTGTAGTACAGGTAGATTCCTCCGGCGATGCCAAACGGCCACATGGCAAGCATCAGGATTGCCAGGACGCGGTCCGCTTTCATCGGATGCAGTCTACGGGACGAAAAACGAAACACCAGATGAAGTGTTCTACCTGCCAACCCCTACCAAAGCCGTTCCCAGGGCACGTGGAGGAAGCCGGTCGCACAGGTGACGGCCCGGGCAGGCGATGGTGACCCGGCCGGGTTTCCGGCGAACAGCCGGCTGGTGAAAGCGTCTACCCAGAAGCGCGGGATGCTCCCGGCGGAAGCAGGGTGGATGACTGTTCAAAACGCGACGGAATCGTGACAGCAATGGATGGAAAATTGAGGGAAAGCACTTGCCGGTTGGCCCGTCCCGAGCTTACGGGAGCGCGGCATGTCCCCTTCCGGGCCGCCAATTTCCCAATCTCAAAATCAACATCACCATGGCCGTTCTCGTTGGCAAGCTTGCCCCTGTTTTCAAAGCAAAAGCCGTCCAAGGCGCCACCATCATCGAGGATTTCTCGCTGGAGCAATTCATCGGTGAGAAATACGTCGTGTTCTTTTTCTATCCGAAGGACTTCACCTTCGTGTGCCCGACGGAGCTGCACCGGTTCCAGGAGGAACTGGGCGAGTTCGAGAAGCGGAACGTGGCGGTGATCGGTTGCTCAACGGACTCGGAGTATTCCCACTGGGCCTGGCTGCAGACGCCGCGGAAGAGCGGTGGGATCCAAGGCGTGGGATACCCGCTGGTGGCGGACATCAACAAGACGATCTCCGAAGCCTATGACGTGCTGGCGGGCGACTACAGCTACGATGACACCGAAGGCCGCGTGACGGTGACCGGTGAACTGGTGGCCTACCGCGGGCTGTTCCTCATCGACAAGAAAGGGATCGTGCGGCACCAAGTGGTGAATGACATGCCGCTGGGCCGCTCGATCCGCGAGTGCCTGCGGGTGGTGGACGCGCTGCAACACTTCGAGCAACACGGCGAGGTTTGCCCGATGGATTGGGAGAAGGGCGACGACGGCATGACCCCGGACCATGCGGGCGTGAGCGGGTATTTGTCGAAGTAAGGCGGTAACCCCGGCGAGATTTGAATAAACGGGCGGCGCCTGGTGGTGCCGACCGTTTTTTTGAGTGCGATTGGAAGAAGAGAAGACCGGTGCTCTGGACGGGGACAGGAGTGTCTGTACAGACCGGACACATCCTTAACGGGTGTTCGGAGACA
>CAXTTX010000420.1:0-4982 GCA_964247045.1 uncultured Verrucomicrobiales bacterium
CACCCCGGATTACCATGTGCTGTATGCGAACGAATCGCTGCTGGAGATGTGGGGAGTAACGGCGGAGGAGGTGGTGGGAAAGACGTTTCCGGAACTGGGGTACCCGGACTGGCATGTGGAACTGCACCACCGCGAGATCGACACGGTGATCCGGACGCGGGCGAACATCCAGGGGGAGGTTCCGTTCGTGGGGGCGAACGGGGAGCGGCGGATCTATGATTACATTTTCATGCCGGTGTTCGGGGAGAACGGGGAGGTGGCGGCGGTGGCGGGCACGACGCGGGATGTGACGGGCCGCAAGCAGGCGGAAGAGCGGATGACTTTCCTGAGCGAGCTGGCGGGCGCGCTGTCGATGCTGACCCGCGAGGAGGAGATCACGGGGACGACCGTGATGCTGTTAGGCAGGCATTTGGGAGCGCACCGGTGCCATTTCGTGGAATGCCGGAAAGCGGAGGACCGCGTGAAGGTGGGCATCAGCTGGATGAACGGTGCGGGCAAGAACCTGGAGGGGGAATACATCCTGAGCCAGTTCGGCGGAGAGGAATGGTGGGAGCAATATTCCGCGGGGAACCTGGCCATCGGGGACACGCGGACGCATCCGCTGACGATCGAGCGGCGGAAATCGTACGAGGAGTTGGACGTGATTTCCTTCGCGGCGCAGCCGTACAAGCGGTCCGGGCCGGTGACGGCGGTGCTGGTGGTGACGCAGGATATGCCGCGGCGGTGGGCAAGGCATGAGATGGAATTGATCGAGAACGTGGTTTCGCGGGTGTGGCCGCTGGTGGAGCAGGCGCGGGCGCTGGAGTCCATCCGCACGAGCCAGCAACGCATGGGGTTGCTGGCGGAGGCGGGCCGCGTCATCCTGGAGGCGGATACGCCGGCGTCCATGCTCGGGCGGATGGGGGAAACCGCGGCGGGCTATTTGCAGGCGGAGATTTTCCTGATCCTCACGGCCTCGGCGGAGCCGGGACAGTATGAGGTGGAGTATTGCAGCGGCCTGGATGCGGAGACGGTCGAGGAGATGGGCACGATTTACCTGCGCCCCTCCGCGGGGCATACGGCCGTATCCGCCAAGCGCCGGGAAGCCGACGAAAGGCGGGCGAAGGCGGATGCGGAGGCCCGCCGCCTGTTGGCGGGGATGGGGGTGCGCGTCTATTCCTCGCATCCGCTGCTGGCGGGCGAGGAGTTGTTAGGAGTGATGATTTTCGCGAGCCGCGGCCGTGGGACCTTCACCGAGACGGAGGAGGAGTTCATGGAAACGCTGTCCCATTATGTGACCGGCGCCTACATGCGGCTGCGGCTGGTGCAGAGCCTGCGGGAGAACGACCGGAGGAAGGATCTGTTCCTCGCGACGCTGGCGCACGAGCTGCGCAACCCGCTGGCGCCGATTCTAACAGGACTGGACATCATGAAGCGTTCGCCGGCGGAGGCCGACGTGATGGCGCGCGTGACCGGCATCATCGAGCGGCAGACGGCGCAGATGGTTCATCTCATCGACGACCTGCTGGACATGTCGCGGGTGAACACGGGCAAGGTGGTGCTGAAGAAATCCCGCGCCGTTCTATCGGAAATTCTCAATGGTGCGGTGGAGGCCGCGCACCCGTTGATCGGGGCGAAGGGACATTCGCTGGCGGTGGAAATTCCGCCGCGGGCGGTGACCGTGGAGGTGGATTCATCGCGCGTGGCGCAGGTGGTTTCCAATCTCCTGTCGAACGCGGCGAAGTACACGCCGTCGGGAGGATCCATCCGCCTGCGGGCCGGCGTTGAAGGGGCGGACCTTTGGGTCGTGGTCAGTGACAACGGCCAGGGTGTCGAGCTTGCGGACCAGCGGTCGATCTTCGATCTGTTTCACCAGACCCGTCATGGTGGCGAGGGCCTGGGTATCGGCCTGACGCTGGTGCGGTCGCTGGTGGAACTGCATGGAGGGACGGTCACGGTGCAGAGCAGGGGCAGTGGATTGGGGAGTGAGTTCCGGGTGGATTTTCCCCATTGTGTGGTTGCGGCAGAGGAGGAGACGGAAGGAGGCGGGAGCGCGGAGGCAACGGCCAAGCCCGGCAAGCGTATCCTGGTGGTGGATGACGGGAGAAACGCGGCCGACGTGCTGGCGATGTTTTTCCGCATGGAGGGCATGGAGGTGGCTGTCGCCTATGATGGCAAGGAGGGGCTGGAGAAGGCCCGCGCGTTTGATCCGGATCTGGTCATCATGGACGTGGGCATGCCGGTGATGGATGGCCTGGAAGCGGCGCGGCACATGCGGGCGGACCGGCTGCGCGCCCGTCTGGTCGCGCTGAGCGGCTGGGGCCGTGATGAGGACAAGGGGCGCGCGGCGGAAGCGGGTTTTGACGACCACATCGTGAAACCGGCGTGCCCGGCGGATTTGAGGAAAATGGTGGAGAAGTGGCTGGGGTGAAGGGGGGAGATTGTTGGCGATGGATCTAACATCTTGTGGCGTATCCGGATGGGGCGGTGCCACCGATGCCAATGTGAAGCCGGGTTTCCAAGATCCCGTGGTTTCCGGCCGTGATACCCTCGAATTCGCCTCTTGCGGATTGTGGCGTGGGGGGTGAGATTTTCCGTCATGCAAATCGAAATGCTGACGATCGCCGAGGCGGCCACCTCGCATGGGGGGCATCTCAACATCCTGGGGTCGTTCGGGGCGATTTACGCGCGGACGTTTCCGACGCGGCACGAGAGCTGTTGCATCGTTTGCAAGATCCAGCTCGTCCACGAGGACTCCGGCGAACATGAGTTGAAGATCTCCATCATCGATCCGGACGGAGCGCCGGTGATGGCACCGAACATCAACCGTTTTTCGTGCGACCTGGGGCCGCATGCGAGCCGGCACCACATCACGATCCTCAAGATCAACGGCTTTCCGGTTGAAAAGCCCGGGACTTTTTACATCGACGCGCTGGTGGACGGGGAATTGCTCTCACGGGCGACGTTCCACATGCTGCCTGCGCAGCCGAGGCCGCGTGCGGGTGAGGGTTGAGTGGATTTCAAGGCGCAAAAATGCGCAGAAGGGGCGCAGAAGGTAGAGGAGGTGGATTGTTGTGGGGTGGAGGTTGAGAAACCAGGTAGGTGCGAGAATGGAGACGGACGCCGGCGGCAGGGGCGATTCATCCCGAAGGAAGGGAGAGCGGGCGGGAACCAGTCCGGATTCCTATGCCCCCATAAGGATCTGGTTCCCGGGCGAATTGGCTTTGGCGGGGATTGGCTTGTAGTTGGGGGACGGCTCAAGAAGCCGCCCTCGCCCTTCAATCCAACCAAACTCCCCAAAGCCATGTCCTACCAAAGCCTAGTCACCGCCGCGATTTCCTATGCCGCCCTCACGATCTCTTCCCACGCCGTCCTCATCTATGGACTGGGGACTGGCGGGCAGATTTACTCGTTTGACTCAGGAAGCCCGCTCTCGATGACACCGGTGGGAACCGCCACGGCCACGGGCATCGTTGATATCGATTTCCGCAAGTCGAATGGCAAGCTCTACGGCATCGCGGGGAACGGGAACACGTCCACGATCAACATCAACAGCGGGTTGGTAACCAACTTGTTCAGTCCCAGCCACTCCCTGGGAGGGACGGTGAGCGGCTTTGATTTCAACCCCGCGGCGGACCGGATGCGAATCGCGGTCAACGGGACAAACAACTTCCGGATGGTGCCGGATGGGATTGTAGGAATGCCCCAAGGCACGGTGGTCAGTGGTGCCACAGGTGGCGACGGACTATTTCTGACGCCCATGGGTGTCACGCTGCTGGATGTGGCCTATACCAATCCGTTCAGCGGTAGCCCGGCGACGACCACGCTTTTCAGCATCGGCTCGGACGGTATCCTCTATACCCATCCCGCAGCGGGGGGACCGACATTCAACATGGTTGCCGCCGTTGGATCATTGGGCTTTGTGCCGGTGGGCGACGTTTCGTTTGATATCGATGCAAGTGGTTTGGGTTATATGACAAATGGCACCACCCTTTATACGGTGGACCTGGGAACAGGCTTGGCGACATCGCTGGGGACACTGGGCCAAGGGCTCACGTCGATCGCGATCGTGCCAGAGCCTTCCGGGGTGGCGTTTGGCGGGATCGCCGGGCTGGCTTTGCTGCGCCGGAGCCGGCGGGCCTGAACCGGCGCGTGACATGGTCCCGGGAGCGGGTGAAAGCGGATCCCGCGCCGTGTGGAAATCGATATACTCCCATAAGGAATCCGTACGGGTAGAGGATCGAATCCGTAGAGGAACCCGGTTAGATGGTCGCACCCCTCCGGAGTGAGCAACGCAACGAAATCCAGGATCGCCACCCCTTGCCATGTCACCCCAAAGTCTCACCACCGCCGCTGTCGCCAGCGGGGTTCTGCTCATCGCCACGGGAGGACTCTCCGGCGAGGGAAATCTTTCCGCCGCCGGGCGGCCTGCTGCTTCCGCCAGCAACATCACGGAACGCGGCACCGGCCGTCTGGCGGCAATTCCCGCCCCGTCGGGGTCGGTGATGGTCAGTCTTGTCAGCCTGGCGCTGCTGGTGCGCCGGCGCTCCGAGTGTCCGGTCAGCCGCCTGCCGCGCTGAAGCCTTTTTTCAGGTCTCCGATCCTTTTGCAAAACTTGACGAAATTTTTCCAAGCTCTCTCCCGGAATTCCGCTGAATTCCCCCCTCGGATGAGATTCCACAAGGCAACCTGGGTTCTTCCCTTGGAGCCGGAGGGTGTGTGCGGCCCGCCGGAAGGCGGGGGGCGGTCCGTGTCCCCGTGACCGGGCCGCCCGAATGGAGCGGGCTGAGGGGGAGAGGATTGCTGGGGCAACCCACGCCGCGGCGTTTACTTTTCGAGGAGCTTGCGCAGCAGGGCATCAGCGCCCTTGTCGAGGGTGGCTTGGTCGTCACTGCCGAGGGTGTCCTTGACCCATTGGCGGAAGGACTGGGGTTTCGCCGGGTCTTGGGACTCGGCACGAGTACGGATTTCCGCGGTGATCCTGTCCCGTTGGGTGGGGGACA
>CAXTTX010000421.1:0-4979 GCA_964247045.1 uncultured Verrucomicrobiales bacterium
TCGGCCGCATACGAACAGCGCCGCGCGAATGGAGCCGCGTTGTTCCGGGACTGGCTGGGGGCGGGCAACAAACCGGCGGCAGTCTCTCCGCAAGGCCTGGAACTCCGGCTGCGCCTTGACGAAGGAAGCGGTGACGTCGTGAAGAACTCGGCGCCGGGCGCGAAAACGCCGAGTTACAAGGCGGACACGAACCCTCTGGTGTGGGGTGAAAGCGTCTGGTTCTGGCCGGGAATGCGCATGGATATCACCAGCAACCTGCCGATGCCCGACCAAGGGGATTTCGACGCGCAAGAAGGCTTTTCCGCGGCGATGTGGACGCGGTTGCGTTTGAAGACTTCAAACCAGCAAACTGGCAACGGCTCGCTGATTTCAAGGATGGGCTCCCCCGACCACGAGAATCACCGTGGTTGGGACATGTTCATCGACGGGGACAAGCTGGTGGTGCACATCATCCACAAATGGCCGGACGATGCGATCCGGGTGGAAACGGGTGGCATCCCGCGGGGCGAGTGGTTGCATCTCGGATTCAGCTACGACGGATCGCGCAAGGCGGAAGGCGTGAAGTTGTTCGTCAACGGAGAGGAGCGGAAGACCGCGATCAGCCACAACTCGCTCAAGGACGGGCAAACGATCCGTAACGCCTTGCCGGCGAATCTCGGACAACGGGTGACCATCGACCGCATGAGGGAAGGTGCCTATCAGGATGTGAGGCTTTATCGCCGGGCTCTTTCCCCGGGCGAATTCGGCAGCCTGCCTTATGAAGACCTGACGGCGGAAATCCTCGCCGCTTCACCGGATCCGCTGAAGTGGGACGCGAATCAAAAGTTCCTCGGAGTGGATGGCTACTTCCTCGCGTCCAAGGATGCGGAAGCGGCGAAGCTGCGGGAAGAGATCGTGGCAGCGGACAAGCAGATCGGAGAGTTGGGCAAGGATGGTTCCGCGACGCTGATCACCCGCGAACGGATGACACCCGCGACGAACTGGGTCTTGAACCGGGGTGTTTACACCGCGCGGAAAGAAATGGTGACGCCCGCCACGCCGGAATTCCTAACGGTTGCGGGACAAGCGGCAAACCGCCTGGAATTGGCGGAGTGGTTGTTCAAGCCGGTGAATCCGCTGTTCGCACGGGTGACGGTGAACCGGATGTGGCAGGAGGTTTTCGGGACGGGCCTCGTGGAAACCTCGGACGATTTTGGGATCATGGGGACGCGGCCCTCGAACCAAAAGCTGCTGGATTGGCTGGCGGTTGAATTCCGTGAGTCCGGCTGGGATGTCAGGCATATCTATCAACTCCTGCTGACTTCCTCAACGTATCGCCAGAGCAACCACGTGACAGCGGAGGCCCTGGCAGCCGATCCTGCGAACCGGATGCTTTCACGCGGGCCTCGATTCCGGATGGACGCGGAGGTGCTGCGCGACACCGCGCTGCAGGCGTCCGGACTGCTGGCCCGGGAAGTGGGAGGACCGCCGGTGAAGAGTTATCAGCCGGAAGGCATCTGGGAATCCGTCTCGATGCCTGAAAGCAACACGCTCCACTACAAGCAGGACTCCGGGGCGGCGCTCTACCGGAGGTCGCTGTATTCGTTTTGGAAACGCTTTGCCCCGCCGCCCTCGCTGGAGACCTTCGACGCGCAGGCGCGCGAGGTCGTCTGCATCCGCCGTCCAAGGACGAACACGCCCTTGCAAGCTCTGGTCAGCATGAACGATCCGCAGTTCGTGGAAGCGGCGCGGAAACTGGCGGAACGGGTCATCCAGCGCGAAGGCGATACTGCCGGTAAATTGAATTTCATCGCGGAAACCTTGCTCTCACGGAAGCTGGCTGATCCGGAAATCCAAGGATTGCAAAAGGGACTTGAAGGCTTTTCCAACTACTACAAGGCGCACCCCGATGACGCGCGGGAGCTTCTCAAGACAGGTGCCTCGCCGGCGGATGCCAAGCTCGATCCGGTGGAAATCGCCACCTGGGCGATGATGGCGAACCAATTTCTCAACCTCGACGAAACCATCACCAAGTAAGCGATGAAAGCGAAGATACCCCAGCTCTGCTCCGATCACGGTGGTGAAGGCCCCTCCATCCTGGATCTGCCGATTCCCGAAGACCTGAAGGCGGAGTGGCTCGCGCTGGCCTCACGGCGGCAGTTTCTTACCCGTGCCGGGAAATCCCTCGCATGGGCCAGCCTCGCGGGTTTGTTCGCGAGAAGCGGTGGCAACGCGCTCGCCGCGGAGGCACAGGCGGCCCTGTTGCCGCATTTTGCACCGAAGGCGAAGCGCGCGATCTACCTGTTCATGGCGGGCGCCCCTTCCCAGCTTGAGACCTGGGATCCCAAGCCGCAGCTCCAGGAGCAGTATGACAAGGACCTGCCCGAATCCGTTAGGGGCGGCCAGGTGCTCACTGGCATGACCGCCTCGCAGACGCGGTTTCCAGTGGCACCCTCGATTTTCGGTTTTAAGCAAATGGGCAAGGCCGGCCATTGGGTCAGCGACCTGTTTCCGCACACGGGAAAGGTGGCGGACGAATTCGCGATCATTCGTTCGATGCACACGGACGCGATCAACCACGAGCCGGCGATCCTCCTGTCCAATTCCGGCAACATGATCGCCGGGAAGCCTTCGATCGGCTCCTGGATCTCGTATGGCCTGGGTTCGATGAACGAGGATCTTCCGAGCTTCGTCGTGCTGACTTCCAAGCTGGCCACCCAGAAGAACATCCAGGCGCTTTCATCGCGGCTGTGGTCCGCGGGATTCCTTTCGCCCGACCATGCGGGAGTCGCGTTGCGCTCCGGTGGCGATCCGGTCATCCATCTTTCCAACCCCAGGGGCGTCCCGGCGCCGATCCGGCGGGCAATGATCGACGGCGTCGGCGAGATGAACCGGAAACTGTTCGAGAAGATCGGCGATCCGGAGACGAATGCCCGCATCGCGCAGTATGAGATGGCCTTCCGGATGCAGACCTCGGTGCCCGAGCTAACGGATCTCTCCAACGAACCGCAATCCGTGTGGGACATGTACGGCCCGAAGGCGAAAGAGCCGGGAACCTATGCCTACAATTGCCTGATGGCGCGGCGTCTCGCCGAGCGGGGAGTGAGGTTCACTCAAATTTTCCACCGCGGTTGGGATACCCACACCACGCTGCCGGAGAGCATGAGAATCCTGTGCGAGGACATCGATCGGCCGACGGGCGCTCTGATCGCAGACCTGAAGCAACGGGGTCTTCTCGATGACACCCTGGTGGTCTGGGGAGGTGAATTCGGCCGCACGGTCTATTCGCAAGGAGGACTCACCAAGGAGAACTACGGGCGGGATCACCATCCCCGGTGCTATTCCATCTGGATGGCGGGAGGCGGCGTGAAGCCCGGGACCGTGTATGGCGAGACAGATGATTTCTCCTACAACATCGTGAAGGATCCGGTGCACGTGCGCGACCTGAACGCAACCATCCTGCACCTGCTGGGAGTGGACCACGACCGGCTCACCTTCAAGTTCCAAGGCCTGGACCAGAAGCTAACAGGTGTGGAAGCCGCCCACGTCGTCAATGCGGTGCTCGGGTGAGGCTGAATGATTCCGGACCCGTTTTGCATGCGGCCGGGCCGCAGGCCCGTAAGGAGCACCGACATTCCTGTCGGTGGCAGGGGACGTGATGGTGCAATTTGACAGTTGTGCGGAAGGAAACACCGTTTGCCACAATAAAATGCTGAAAATAGACCGACGTCAAAGGCCTAACAGTTGTCCGGAGTTCAAGCTTTAGCTTGTTTTTTAGGAGCAGGGAGCAGGGAGCAGGCTAAAGCATGAACTCCGGACGGCTGATAGGCGCCCCTATCCCGCCGCGATCTCGGCAATTTTTTGCCAACCTTCGAGTGCCCGGCTTCAATGCTTCTCGTGATGAATTACCCCGACGGGAAGACAAGAATGCCTCCTCCCTACGCCTCGGGCGGCGTGGATCTATACCAACCTGCCTTGTTTACCTCCGCACCCGGATAAACCGCTTCGCATCCGGTCCCATGGGCGTGTTGTCCCTCACTTTGAGAGTGGACTCACTATCGATGACCACGGTGGTATGATCCTCACCGCTGAACCAATCGAGAAGATTGGAGGAAACCTCGATGTCTTCCGGGGAAACGGAGGTGCCGTCCGCACGTGAAATTTCCAGGGTCTTGTATCTGCCGCCATCAAGAACTTCGACACCCTTCGCCACGGGAACCGGGGAATCCGCGGCGGAAGCTCCCTTCAAGGGATTCGCGTGGCGGGCCTTGAGTTTTTTCTTTTTCACCGGCTTGGGCGATCCCTTGCCAGTCAGTATGATATCGAAGAACTTCTCATCGCTATCGTTGCTGGAGATATGGAGGGCTCCCCAGCGGATGCCTGTGGAGGAGGGATTGAAGGTCAGCTTGAGATCGATGCTCTTGCCGGGAGCCAGAGATTTTGCCTTGAGGCCGCCAATGGCGAAGTCGGAGGCATTCATCCCGTTCCTCGATACCGAGATCCCGGTAAGGGTCGCGGATCCCGAGTTGGTGATGGTGAAGACCAGTCCTTTCGAACCATGGACCGTGCCGAAGTTCGCGGCATCATCGTCTTCCAGGGTTTTGTCGCCCTGGGTGATGGTGATTTCAGGAGTCGTCATGCCCGTGCCATCGAGATCGATGAGGAAGGGGTTGATTTCCGGATCATTGCTCGCGATGGCGATGGTGGCGGAGCGGGCGCTTCCCTTGGTGGGATTGAAAGTGACTTTGAAAGTGGTGCGGCCACCGGGGGCGACCTTGGTCGAGCCGACTTTGCCCAAGGTGAAATCGGGGGCCCCCGGACCACTGATGGAGACGGCGATGTTGGTGAGGGGAGCCGTGCCGGTGTTGAGGATGACGAAGGTGCGGACGGCGGCAGTCCCTACAGTGGCTTTCCCGAAATCGGTGGCGGCGAAACCGCGGATGAGGCGCTGGCCGTCGCCGCCGATGACCCCGATGTGTGGCACTGCAACGCCCGTACCG
>CAXTTX010000422.1:0-4977 GCA_964247045.1 uncultured Verrucomicrobiales bacterium
CCGTGGAAGGGATCCCCCACTGCGTGCGGAAAGTGCCCGCCGCCGTTGCCGTGAAAATGATCGACTCGCCCGGCGCGATGGCGGTTCCGACAGGAATGGTCACCGCCGCAGCGTCCGCGTGGTTGCGGCTGTCATCGTCCCACTTGTAGTTGCCGAGATCGACCGACGCGGTGCCCGTGTTGGTCAGTTCCCAGAAATCGGACAGGCCGTCCGACTGAATTTCCGTTAGGATAAGGCCCGCGTCCGCGGAGAGGGAGGATACCCCCAGCGCGAGCAGGAGGAGATGGAAGGTCTTGGAAGGTTTCATGGGATTCAGGGATGCCGGGCGACACCCTCCCCATCAGCGGGCCTCGCGCCCGCTTTTCGTCGTGACCATTTTGTCAGTGACGGTTCCGTCAGTGACCATTCCGCCACAAGGAATACCCCACACCCTATCAGGCGACCTGCACCTGCTTGTCCACGTCCTCGCGGAGGTTCTCGATGATGTAGTCCTGGCGGTCCGGCGTGTTCTTGCCCATGTAGAACTGGAGCAATTCCTTCACGCCCTTGCCTTCCTCATACTCGACGTGGTCGAGGCGCATGTCCGGGCCGATCATGAACGCGAACTCGTCCGGCGAGATTTCACCCAGGCCCTTGAAGCGGGTCACCTCCGGGTTCTTGCCCAGCTTCGCCATGGCCTTGGTCCGCTCCTCGTCATCATAGCAATAGATCGTCTCCTTCTTGTTGCGGACACGGAAGAGAGGCGTTTGCAGGATGTAGAGATGACCGTCACGGATCAACTCGGGGAAAAACTGGAGGAAGAAGGTGAGCAGCAACAGGCGGATGTGCATGCCGTCCACATCGGCATCCGTGGAAATGACGACCTTGTTGTAACGCAGGTACTCGATCCCGTCCTCGATGTTCAGCGCGGCCTGGAGCAGCGCGAACTCCTCGTTCTCATAAACAATCTTGCGGGGCAGCGCGAAGGTGTTGAGAGGCTTGCCGCGCAAGGAGAACACGGCCTGCGTTTCCACGTCGCGGCTCTTGGTGATGGAACCGGAGGCGGAGTCACCCTCGGTGATGAAGAGCGTGGATTCCTCCCGGCGCTTGTGCTTGCTGTCGTAGCGGACACGGCAGTCGCGGAGCTTTTTATTGTGGACCTTCGCCTGCTTGGATCGCTCGCGGGCAAGCTTCTGGATGCCCTTCAGGTCCTTGCGCTCGCGCTCCGCGGATAGGATCCGCTTCTGGATCGCCTCCGCCACCTGCGGGTGCTTGTGCAGGTAGTTGTCGAGGTTGGTCTTGAGGAAATTCCCGATGAAGGTCCGCAGCGACTCGCCTTGTGGCGTGATGGTGGCGGAGCCGAGCTTGGTCTTCGTCTGCGACTCGAACACCGGCTCGACGATGCGGACACAGACCGCCGCCTCGATGCCCGCGCGGACGTCCGCCGGATCGTATTGCTTCTTGTAGAAACCGCGGATCACCTGCACCAGCGCCTCACGGAAAGCCGCGAGGTGCGTGCCACCTTGCGAGGTGTTCTGGCCGTTGACGAAAGTATAGTATTCCTCCCCGCTCTCCGGGGTGTGGGTGAAGGCGATCTCGATGTCCTTGCCGATCAGATGGATCGGCGGATAGAGCGGCTCGTTCTCCATTTCCTCCCGCAGCAGGTCCAACAAACCGTCCTTGGATCGGAATTTCTTGCCGTTGAAAACGACGGTGAGCGCCGGATTCAGATAGGAATAGTAACGGCACATCTTTTCCACGAATGGATCGCGGAACTTGGACTTCGGCGGGAAGATCGAGCGGTCGATCTCGAAGGCGAGCCGGGTGCCGTTCGCGCCGTCATCCCGGCGCGGGTTCTTCATGTCCACCGTCAGCTCGCCCTTGGAGAATTCCAACGCCTTGGTCTCGCCTTCGCGCCACGCCTGGATCTCGAAAAAAGTGGACAGGGCATTCACCGCCTTGATGCCCACACCGTTGAGGCCCACGGATTTCTTGAATGCCTCGCTGTCATACTTCGCGCCCGTGTTGATCTGGGCCGCGCAATCGAAGAGCTTCCCCAGCGGGATACCGCGGCCGAAATCCCGCACCTCCACGCGGCCCTCCTCATCGATCTCCACTCGCACTTCCTTGCCGTAGCCCATGATGTGCTCGTCGATCGAGTTGTCCACCGCCTCCTTGAGCAGGATATAGAGCCCGTCATCCGGAGAACTGCCGTCACCGAGCTTGCCGATATACATCCCCGGGCGCATGCGGATGTGCTGGCGCCAGTCGAGTGATTTGATGTCGTCTTCGGTGTAATTCGCGGCCATGGGAAATGAATCGGAAGCAGGGAGTGGAACAAAAAAACAAAACGCCGCTCAGAGACAGATGCGGCGGAACAGCACGTCGAGCGGAAGCTGCATGCCGATGTAGAAATCGCCGAACTCGCCGTAGCGCGCGGTCACCTCGTCAAAGCGCATTTCATAGACGATCGCCTTCACGTCAATCGTATCCTTGGCCAACAAGGTAACACCCCACTCGAATTCATCCAGGCCGGTCGATCCGGTGATGAGTTGGAGAATGCGCCCGGAATATTTGCGGCCGACCTTGGCGTGACCCGCCATGAGCTTCTTGCGTGCCTCGAAATCGAGCGCATACCAGTTGTCCCCGCCGTTGCGCCGCTTGGACATGGGGTAGAAACAGATCACCGGCCAGTCCGGCAGCACGGGGTAGAGCCGGTGCTTGAGGTAGTGGGCCATGCGGTCGTCGAACTCCTTCAACTCCTTCTGGAATTCCTCCGAATCCTCCGCCAGCGATTTCTCGCCCTTCAGGGTCTCCTCCATGTATTGCTCCCGCGTCGTCGTGTACTCCGAACCCTCGGTCTGCGACAGGTAGGAATAAACCGGACTCAGGATCTCCGGCCCCAGCGACAGGCTGAGCTGCTTCTCATACTGGTTCGCCACCTGCAGGTCCGGGGTCAGCAGCATGAAGCCGATGTCCGCCTTCGGCGTGGCGATGGAAAAGATCAGCAAATGCGTGTCCGGGTTCGCCCGGATCTCCTGCACCAGTTCCGTGAGCCGGGTTTTCGCCTGGCGCTGCTCCTCATCGCTGTAAAGGGACCACTGCGCGTGATCGACATGATAAAACAAATGCATGACGTGCCAGCCTTCCCTCGGCACGAGAGGTGTAACTAATGGGTCGGACATGATGCGTGGGAATCAGCGGCGGTCGGTGGAGATATCCATCTCGAAGAGTTTTTTGAAATCCTGGACCGGTGAGTTTTCAGAAGGAGCCTCCCGCACCTCGACGGTCCAGGGTTTCGATTGGCCCGTGCGGTAGGCGGCGTGCATGCCGATGTCCTCGAAGCCGGCGGTGGCCGCCACCCGGATGTCCGCCGCGGTCTGGACGGAGCGGGTCACGGCGTCACCCACCAGATCGCCATCGCTGTTGCGGAAAAAGACCCGGATCGCGGCGGGTCCTCCCTCGGGCTTGAGCAGCACCTCGGGGATCAGGACCGTCCCGCGCCGGACTGTATCCTGGACACCGCCCGCGGTGACAGGGGCTCGCCAGTAGCTTTCCGCCGAGCGGATCGCAAGGTGCTTGCCCGGGATGGGGAAATCGTTTTTCACGACCCGCTTCGAACCGGACTGCAAGCCGTGGATCGCGTTGTAGTAGAGAACGATCCCGCCGACCACCAGCAGGCCGACGAGCGAAAACAGGCCCAGACGCTCTATTTTCGAAAGGCCGAGATTCGGCCGCAACGAAACAGGCGCCACATTGGGTTTCACCGGTACCGAAAACTCGTCGTCCGTGGCAACCGCCTCGGGTGGCGGGGTGGCTTCCACTTCGGAGACGGTATCCGGTTCCGGCTGCAGCACCGGAGCCAGTTCCAGCTTCACCGGCATGGGCACCAGTTCGGCCGCGGAAGCGGGTGATTCGGTCTCGACGTCTTCCCAGTGGTCCAAATCGTCGAAATCGCTGCCCGGCTTGGATTGGCCGGTGATGGTCCCGGACTGGCTGACCGGGCGGGTCTTGCCCACATTCACCTTGATGCTGTCCGCGGCGGCCTTCGCCGCAGCGGTACCTCCCGGGGCAGCGGGATCACCTTCTCCGGGTTTCCGCTTGTCCGAAGGCTTCTTGCTTGGCCGCGCCGCCGGCACACCCGGTCCCGGGCCCTTGGATGCCTTTTCCGGCTCCTCGTCCTCAAGGGGTTGGATCTCATCGAAGGCCCACAAATCGACTTCTGTGGTATCCTTCGCGAGATTCCCCATGTTCGGGCGGTGCCTCGGTGGCAACGGGGATCCTTCGGAAGATGAGGGTGGATCGGGGGTCATGGGGCGGGGCTGTGGACGTGTTTAGAACCTGCTCCGGCACTTGGCCAGTGCGAAAGGCATTTGGAGTCTTCCGGAAAATTGCAGTTGCATCCTAGCTCGCACACAGGCACGAAAGGGCGTTAATCCTTCCTATTGATCCATGGCAGACCGCGAAGAAAAAAATCTGGAAAACGTGACTGGCAAGTTCTACGTGGACAGCCAGTGCATCGATTGCGACCTCTGCCGCGAAACCGCGCCGAATAATTTCACCCGCGCCGACGACGAAGGATATTCCTACGTCTACAAACAGCCCGAGACGCCCGAAGAGGTCGCCCAGGCCCGCGAGGCCATGGAAGGATGCCCGGTCGAGGCGATCGGCGAGGACGGCGATGCAGGGGACGATTGATCCCCGCCCCATGAAAAAGCCCCCGCGAGCCGACAAGATCCGGGAGGAAATCCTGCGCGAGTGGCGGGGGGCCGAAGAACCTGCCGACCTGAATGCCGGCATCCACCTCGCGGAAAAATTCGTCACGGCGATCCTGCGTGCCGCTGGCGCGGAAGACGGCCTGAACGAAGACCAGGTGCGCGCCACCTGGAAGGAACTGGCCGGGGATTTCATCGGCCGCCACACCGAGCCCGTTTCCGTGAAGGGCGGCGTCCTCTCGCTGCGCTGCACCCAGCCCGCCCTCCGCTTCCAGTTGGAACA
>CAXTTX010000423.1:0-4975 GCA_964247045.1 uncultured Verrucomicrobiales bacterium
CCACCTCCGCACCACGGATGCGGCATTCCTTCGAGTAGTCGCCGAAGTTTGAATTGTCGCCGAGTTGGTGAAAGAACCGGTCTGCGGCGATGAGGGCTGCCTCTACTGCGGTCATTGCAGAGGCCTTGCGGAAACTCTTGAGCAGCCCCTTGCGCGTGCGCGGATGATAGAGACGCTGCAGATCGAAGCGGAGACCTGCCTGGGAAACACGCAGTCCCAGTTGTATGGCCGCCACCTGCTCAATCGTGTGCGCCTCGTCCAGCACCGCGAAATCGTTGGGAAAGAGAAACCCGCCGAGCTTTTTGCCGGCTTCCTCCTCCAGTTCCTCATCCGTGTTCAGAAGGGCGAAAAAGAGGGTGTGGTTGACGACGATCAATTTCGCGTCCGCAGCGGCCTTGCGCGCTTCCTGGAAGAAGCAGTTGCCCCGCGGTCCGCAGTAGCGGGAGGTGCAGAGATGCGCCTCGCTGCAAACCTGCAGCCAGACCTTCATCTGCGGCTGGAAATCGAGGTCGCTGAGCGTGCCGTCGCGGGTGCCTTCCGCCCACGCGGCGATGGATTCGAGCTCCTTGTTCTCCGTGTCCGTGAACAAGTCGGCGGACTGCTCCATCGCGCGGCGCAGGCGGGCCGGGCAAAGGTAATTGTGGCGGCCCTTGAGCAGCACGGCGGGCAATTCCTCGCCGAGGATCTTGCGGACAATGGGGATGTCCTTCCGGACGAGTTGTTCCTGGAGGTTGATGGTGTGGGTCGAGATCACCCCCTTGCGGCCGGTTTCCAGCGCGAAACGAGCCGCGGGAACGAGGTAGGCGAGCGACTTCCCCACGCCGGTGCCAGCCTCGGCCACCAGCGGCTTCGCGGAAATAAGCGCCTCGGCCACCGCCACGGCGAGTTCCTGCTGCTGCGGGCGGAACTCGAAATCACGCGACTTGGCCAGCAGGCCCTTCGGTGAGAAGGCATCCCGCACCGCGTCGCTGAACCCGGGAATCGGCTGCCCCTCCGTGATGGAAATCATCTCCGGGCCATCGGACCCCGCATTTGCCCTTCTGCCAAGCCGCAAGTTCAAGGTTGCCAGCCACAACGCGCTCGACACCCTTCCCCTGTCCCCTCCAGTCTCCGGCACGCGGATTCTTCCGATGGCTGTCACCCCTACCCCTCTTCTGCGCTTCCTGCTACCCCTCGCGCTGCTCGTGCTTGGCGGGGCGCTGTGCGCATGGCTGGTGCCCGGGGAAATCGCTGCGGTGAAGCAGCAGTTCGTGGGCTTCCCGGACTCCGATGTCCCTTCGAACGAGCTGCGGCCGTGGATCCTCGGCGGGCTCTGTTTCCTGCCCGCACTGGCCAGCCTGGTGTATTGCCTCGGCGGGACCCTGGACCGCTACATCGCCCGCCAGTTCGCCAGCATCTTTTTCGTCTGCCTCGGCGCGCTCGTCATGATCTGGCTGCTGATGGACGTCAGCGACAAAATCGGTGATTTCCGCGAGTCCGAGCACGTCTGGCAGACCATGGGGAAATTCTACGGCACGCGTTCGCCGGCGGTCCTGCTGCTGCTGCTACCCTACAGCCTGTTGCTCTCCTTGCTCTATTCGATGGGCAAGCTTTCAACCAACCGCGAGGTGATCGCGATGGTGCAAGCCGGCCGAAGCGTGATCCGGATCACCTTGCCGCTGATGATCGCCGGTATGTTCTTCACCGCACTGAGCTTCGGCATGAACTACCACTGGGCACCGATCGCGGAAGGTACCGTCGATGACATCCTCACGGAGGCGAAGGGCGGAATGGCAACGGAGGCGGACAAGGTCCTCTACCGCGACCCGGGCAAGGACCGGCTTTGGATGATCGGCGCGTTCCCGCACAACTACCAACTCGGTGAGCCACTGCTGGACGTGGAGGTGACGACGACCAATCCCGACAAGACCCTGAAATCTCGGCTGACCGCCAAGCGCGCGTTCTGGAGCCGGGAAAACCACCAGTGGACCTTCGAGGAGCCGGTCATCGGCCGGTTTACGCCCTACCAGCCCACGATCTACGAAACACCCGACAAACCGCTGGTGAAGACGGATTGGCTGGAAACGCCGTGGCAACTCATCAAGCCCGGCCTGAGCGCGTCCTACCTGGGCATCCCGGACCTGAACACCTGGCTCAACGCGAATTCCCGCAACGGCCAGTTCGCAGACCCCTCGCCCTACCTCACGCAGTGGCACTACCGTCTGGCGCTGCCCTTCACCTGCTTGGTGACCGTACTGCTGGCGACGCCGCTGGCGGTGCACTTCGCACGGCGCGGCCCGGGCGGCGGGGTTTTCCTCGCAGTGGTGCTTTCCGCGCTGCTATTGCTGCTTTCCAGCATCTCGCTGGCCTTCGGTGAGGCGGGCATCGTCCGGCCGATCCATGCCGCTTGGCTGCCGAACATTGCGTTCGGGCTCCTGGGGCTCTACCTTTTCCGCCGCCGCATCACCGGCCAGCCGATCTACCTGATCCTGCGCCGCCTGCTTCCTGGCAACGACTGAAATTCCCTTCCTTATCCATGGCAATCGCAGAATCCTGGCATGTCCGCTCCCGCGGCAGAGAATGCTCCGCCACGCAACGCCCCTTCGCGGACGGCGAAACCATCGTGACCGCGCTCTTCCCCGATCCGGAATCAAGCGGCTACGTGCGCCGGGATTTCAGCGAGGAAGGCTGGAAGGAAGAACAGGAAAAGGAGGACAAGCCCTTTTCGGTCTGGAAGACGAAATACGCGGCCCCCACGGGCAACGAGACCGTCAACCCGATGGAAAAACTCAGCGCGGAGGAAATCCTCGCCCGCCTCGTCGAGGAGGACGAGGATCACACGGAGAACACCCGCTACATCCTCGCCGTCATGCTGGAGCGCCAGAAGCTGCTCCGTGAAACCGACAGCCAGCGCACGCCCACCGGCATCCTCCGCGTCTATGAGCACCGCAAGACGGGCGAGGTCTTCATCGTGAAGGATCCCGACATCCCGCTCGCCGACGTGGAGCGGGTGCAGAGCGAGGTTTTCATTTTGTTGGAAAACAACGGGAGATTGCCGGAGGTGGAAACAGCCGAAGCGGAAGCACCTGCGGTGGACGGCGAAGTTGAGGCAGAATCATCAGAAGATCCGGATTCATCCGTAAGCGAGGACGCTCCGGAAGAGGAACAGGGCACGGAACCCGGAACATCCGAAAGCAGCGGGACGTCGATAGGTTAGCCCGGCACTTCTTGAAGGGCGGGCATAACGCGGATTCTGCTTGGGCCGTTTGCCAGTATTATGTGCTGAAATGGATTGGGCTTCCGTTAAGGCCACCTACCCGCCCTTCGGCAATTCATTTGGCTATAGGGGCTATCGTTGCAAAAGGATCTCATCCCCCAGCACCACCAGATCCACGCTGCCTTTCAGCGTCTGGTTGATGAACGGCGTGTTCTGCGACTTGGACTTCATGAACTCCTTCGTGAACGTGGTTTCCTTGTTGGGATCGAAGAGCACCAGGTCGGCCGCTTCCCCTTCCGCGATCTTGGCGACGGGCAGGCCCATGAGCCTCCGCGGCTCGGCGGAATAACGCTTCACCAGCAGATCCCAGCCGAATTTCCCGGTGGCGATGAAGTGGTGGTGGAGCGACACAAGCGCGGTATCCATGCCCGTGATACCATTCGGCGCAGTCACGAAGTCCTGGGACTTTTCAAAGGGCGTGTGCGGCGCGTGGTCGGTGGCGATAAGATCGAAGACGCCGTCGATGAGGCCTTGCAGCAGTCCCTCGTTGTCCTCCAGCGTGCGCAGCGGCGGGTTCATCTTGTAGTTCGTGTCGTAGTCGCCGATGTCCTCGTCGCGGAACAACAGATGGTGCGGGGCAACCTCGGCGGTCACCTTCACGTCACCGCGCTGCTTCCACCAGCGGATCGTTTCCATGCCGAGCTTGCTGGAAACATGCTGGATATGGATGTGCGCCCCCGCCGCATGGGCGAGGCGGATATCCCGGTCGATGATGATTTCCTCCGCGCAGGCGGGAGAGCCCTTGATGCCGAGGCGGTAGCTCATCGCGCCTTCGTTCAAAGCACGAGGTCCAGCCAAGTCATGGACCTCGCAATGGCTGGCGAAAAACATCCCGAACTCCGTGGCATACTCCATCGCGCGGAGAAGCACCGCAGGATCGGCCGTGGTGTCGCCATCGTCGGTGAGCATCGTCACGCCCAGCGCGCGCATGCCGTCGATGCCCGCCATCTCCTTGCCTTGCCGGCCCTTGGTGACACAGCCGGAGGTATAAACCGGAATCCGCGCCGTGCGCTTTGCGATGTCCAGCACGTTGGCCACCACCGTCGCGGAATCGATGGAAGGATTCGTGTTCGGCATCATCACCACGCCGGTGATGCCGCCGTTGATCGCCGCCTCGGTTCCCGTTGCGATGGTTTCCTTCGCCTCGAAGCCGGGCTCGCGGAAATGCACGTGCGCGTCGAACATGCCGGGCATGAGGATGCGGCCCTTTGCATCGATGACCTTGGCATCGGCACCTGCGGAAAGATTCTTCCCGATGGACTGGATCCTGCCACCGGAAACGAGGACATCGGCCTCGGTTAGAGTCGGTGAATCTTCGGAGGCGATGCGGGCGTTCTGAATCAGGAGGATCATGGGACGAAAAGAATCGAAGCTCTCGCGTTCCGGGGGCGGTGTGGAAGATGCATCAGGAAAGATTGCCACCCGGTTTCAGCCAATACAGCACCGCCATCCGTACGGCGATGCCGTTTTCCACCTGGTCGTTGATGAGGCTGCGCTCGTAATCCATCACCGCGTCGCAGAGTTCCACACCGCGGTTCACGGGGCCGGGGTGCATGATGTAGAGGCCCTTGTCGCGGATCTCCGTGAGGCGGGCCTCGGTGATGCCATAAAGGCGGTGGTATTCGCGGAGGCTGGGGAAAAACTGGACGTCCTGGCGCTCCATCTGGACACGGAGCAGATAGACGAAGTCCGGTGCCCAGGCCATCGCCTCCTTGTAGT
>CAXTTX010000424.1:0-4975 GCA_964247045.1 uncultured Verrucomicrobiales bacterium
GTGATCCGCTGCCGCCGGCTTCCGCCGTGAACTCCAGCGCCGCCGTTGCGGTCGATAGATACTTCAAGCCTTTTGCCGGATCGACCGGCAGCAGGCCATCCGCCTTCACCACACGGAGATCCGTTCCCGGATCCGCAGCGAGCGCAACCGTTAGAGAGAAGCCCGTGGAATTTCCCGGGGCCGGAAGCAGAAGTCCACCCGCTCCCTTGGTCACCTTGTCCCTCGTCTTGACGACGAGCCGCATTTCCGCCGGTGCTGGTCCATCGCCCGCTGTGGAACGGACATCGAGAAAACGCGCGCCATTCTCCGCAACCCTCACCGACCAGTCCCGCAGGCCCTCGCCGGTCACCGAAACCACCTCCCCCGGTCCGCTCAGTCCCAGCGTCAGCGTCCCCGCCTTGCCTTGGTGGATCTTGAACAGGATTTGCTGCTCACTCGTCACTTCGGACAATCCTGCCCTCGCTTGCACCTCGGCCGTGGCGGAAAAAAACAACGGTGCCTCTTTCGGAGCCTTTCCAAGCGGCACCAGCACCACGCGCTCATCCGGGTCCTGTGAAAAAGCCTGGCCGGCAACCAGTCCTGTAAGGAGGATGGACATTCCCGTCCATCTCTTCGCCAGGTCCCGGCCTTGCCGGAGCCCTTTCGCCACATCCCACCTTGAAAAATTCTTCATATCGTTTTCCTTTCTAACACGGTTCGCCCGCCGGCACCGTAAAGGCGCCGTAAAATCTTTGGTTGTCTGCCGCCCTTACTTCAGCGCGTCGATGACCTGCAACATTTCCGCCACGCCCTCGTTGCCGCCTAGAATCTGCTTCACAGAGGCGGCGGGTGCGGCGAGTTGCTTGAAATCGATGGCCTCGGCCAGTGGTCCGCCGCGGAGCTTTTGCGCGGCCAGCATCGAGAGTCCCGCGAGTTGCATGGAGGGATTCGCCCGATCAAAGGCCGGTGCCGTCGCCTCATAAGGCACGGTCCAGGTCCGTTCGACCATCTCGCCGCTGTTCGTGTCGCGGAAGCGCACGCTCACCTCGCCCAGTTCGCCCTTGCCTTCCGGCAGCGGCTCCACCTGATAGATCGCCACTCCCGCCTCGTCCGCCGCGAGCTCCGCGGCATCCACCGCGTCATTGCGGAAATCCTCCGTCTTGAGCCGGTCCTTCTCGAAGCCGATCAGCTTGTATCGGCCCACCCGGTCCGGGTTGAAATTCACCTGGATCTTCACGTTCTCCGCCGCTGGACGGAAAGCTCCCGCCAGTTGCTTCGCGAAGGTTTCGCTCTTCGCATCGCCCACCACATAATACCGGCCGTTGCCATGGCGGGCCAGTTCACTCAGCAGGCGGTCGTTGAGATCATTCGCGGCGATGCCCGCGATGTCGAAGGCAATGCCCTTCTGGCGCAGCGCCTTCACCTGTTCCGCCAGGTGGTCCGGATCGGCATCGCCCAGATTCGCCGCACCGTCGGTGAAAAGGACCACGCGGTTCTGTGCGCCGTCTAGCTTGTGGCGCGCCGCCATCTCGGCACCCAGCTTCATGGCTTCCTCGAGATTCGTTCCACCCTCGCTTGCCGCCTGGTTGACGAGTCCGGAAAGCTTGCCGCCTTGGTCGCCGCTCAAACCATCCGCCAGCAAATGCGGCGTCCGCGAAAAGCCAACGACGGTCACCTTGTCCTGGGCGGTCAGCAGACCCGCCAATTGCTGCAAGGCCTGCTCCATCGAAGTCCGGCGGTCGTCCCGCACCATCGAGCCGGATTGATCCACCAGCAGCGTCAACCGCAGCGGCTGGCTCGCCGGCCGTCCGGTCGAACCCGTGCGCACCGCCACCCGCACCAGGTTCCGTCCCGGCACCACCGGATTCGCGGATTGCTCGATCGTCGCCGCCACCGGCTCGTTCGAAGCCGGCGCCGGATCCCCATAGTCCACCGCATTGTAAAATTGCTCCGGCTTGATTCCCCCGGGATCGGGACGCTCGCCCTTCGCCAGTGCCGCCTTCGCCACTTGGAAAGAGGCGTCGCTGATGTTCAGCGAGAAGGTGGAATAGGGATCATCGTTCGCGGCGATCTCTTCCATGAAATCAACCAGCGGTTGCTGCTGTAGCTTGGCGGGCATAGCTGCTTTCGCTTTCGGCTGCGCAGGTTCCGCAAAAGGATCGACTGCAACGGACTCAGCCTTTTCCAGCACGACCTCCTCGGGTCCCGAGTCTTTGAGAAAATCCTTCTCCTCCGGCACCGTCAATTCCCAAGCCTTGTCCACCTCGGACAACAACTCGGCCCGCGTGTGATCATAAGCGGCCCGGTAATAATCGCTCTTCGCCGAACTCACTCTCTCCAGTCCCCGGCGGGCCGCCGCGTTGTAGGGATCGGTCCTCAGCACATCCTCATACTCCTTCTTCGCGTCGTCATATTTCCCCAAATTGAAGTTGCCCTCCGCCGTGTAAAGACCGCGGCGCACCTTGTCCACGTTCTGGGCATGCTCTTCCGCAGGAGCGGAATCGGCTTGGACGTCTTTCTGGAGATTCGGGACCTGTACTTTTGCCTCGGCAACAACATCCGGCGCGGCTGCGGCCGGTTGCTTCGCGCCCAATACCGGAGGCTGGGCCGTGGCTGACGCGGGTTTTTTGGACGCCGCCATTTCCTTCCCAACCCGGGCCCGCGGTTCTCGGGTTTTCGAATCTTTCCCTGCGGATTCCGCCAACCCGCCTCCCTCAGCTCCCGCGAACCGCGAGAGACTCTCCGCCTCGCTTTTCTTGAAACGGCTCAACTCTTCCGGACCGCTCTCCCATCCATTTTTCCCGTGACCATCGGCAAGGCCTGAACCAGCACCGAAGCCATTCCCCGTTCCCGCCCCAGCAGCCGGAGCCTCTGAAAAGCTATCCCCAGCAGCCATATCAGCCAACACCGGTGGACTCGCCGGGAGTTGTGGTTCGCTCGGAACCTCCTTGGCCAGTGCCCGGGTCCGGCTGGGATTGTTCAAAATCGCGTCGATGTTGTTGCGGTTGATCGCCTGATCGCCACTGCGGAGACCGTTGCTGAGCCCGTTGGCCGTGAACTCACTCTGGCCGTTGAAACCATCGTTCGTCCCTGCCACTTGCTTCGCTTCTTCATCGGCAAGTGCTGCGGAAGGGGCCGGTCGCGCCTCCGGAGCCACGACCGACGACTCGACCTGAGGTTCCGACACCCACTCCCGACGAGCGAGCGCCCTCCTCCGTTCGGCCCCTTTGTCCTCCTGCGTCAGATTAGCCGATTCAACCTTAATTGGTTCCCCTCCGCCGCTCGGAGGCATGAAATCCACCCTCTTCTCCATCTCGGCCACCCGGGCCGGCTGCACCAGCTTCCCATAGTAAAACACCGTGATGAAAAACGTCACCATCACGCACGCGGCCATCGCGAAAAACGCCCTCCTCCCACTCCTCGAAATCCGGGCCTCCTTCTGAACCGCCACCGTCATTGACTCTGCCTCTCCGGCCAGCTCATCCACCACCTGCCGCTTCTCAGCAGGCAACTTCCACACCAGTTGATCCCCCGCCCCGCCTTCCGCCTCCATGAGCAAGCCATCCAGCGACAGCATCCTGCGCCGGAACACCTCCAGTTCCGGCCGCTCGGCGCAGAGCCGCTCAAGTTCGGCGATTTCAAACGCGGACGCCTCGCCAAGCACCCAGGCCACGATCCGCGCCTCCACGGCCGCGTCGCCGACCGTGTCAAAGGTTTCTGGAGTTTCGTCGTTCATCGATTCGGTAAAAATTGGTTGGAAAGTATTTAACAGGCATTCATCCCTCGGCGGATTCGATGCCCATGCGGCGGAGAGAGTCCGCCAGGTTCCTCAGCGCGTGGTGGAGCTTGTAACCGACGTTGCCGATGCTCAGCCCCGTCCGCTTGCTGATCTCGTCGTATTTCAGCCCCTCATGGTATTTCAGGGAAATCAGGTTCCGGTCGTCCTCGCTCAGTTCCGCCACCAGCAGTTGGAGCGTGCCGATGGTTTCCAGTTTCCCGAGCGTTTGCTCGGGACCCGGCAGATGGCTTTGGTATTCGCGGTCGTCTTCCATCGGGGTTTCTCTCCGGTGGTCCCGGATGTGGGTGAGGGCCAGGTTCCGCACGCAGCGGAAGAGCCAGGCCCTCGGGTGGGCCACTTCTTCCCAGTGCGCGTGGAGTTTCACGAAAGCATCTTGCACGAGGTCCTCCGCCGTTTCCCGCTGCCCCACCAGCCCGAGGGCATAGTGGAGGAGCGGTGATTCCTCCGCGTCGAATACCTGCCGGAGAGTGGACTTGGACTCCATGGAGGGATTCGGTGGGCGGATGGAAATCACCGGTTTTCTTCCGGCGTCAGCCCCGGAGCGGGCGCTGGATAGTAGGGTTTCCATGGAGCGGCGGATGCATGGTCGTGCTTTCTGACATCAAGACACGCCGGGACCATTTTCCTTAGAAAAAAATTCTCCTGCCCACCCGGCGTCACATTCGCTTGCCACCTCCCCGGCCCCCCGCCCACGCTCCGCCCCCGTGAAGCGCGTGATCATCCATACCGACGGCGGCTGCAAGGGCAATCCAGGCCCCGGCGGCTATGGCGTCGTCTTGGTTTGCGGAAAACACCGCCTGGAACTCTCCGCCGGCTACCGCCTCACCACCAACAACCGCATGGAACTCCTCGCGGCGATCTCCGCCCTGGAATCCCTCAGCGAACCCTGCGAGGTGGAACTCCACTCGGACTCCCGCTACCTCATCGACGCCATCTCCAAACGCTGGATCGACGGCTGGAAAAAACGCGGCTGGCAGACCGCAGACAAGAAGCCCGTGAAGAACCAGGACCTCTGGCTGCGGCTCCTCGCCGCGGCTGCCACCCACAAAATCGACTGGCGCTGGCTGAAAGGCCACGCCGGCCACCGCGAAAACGAGCGCTGCGATGAACTCGGAAACATCGCCGTCGCCGTGAAAAATAGACCTTGGCCGAGGCCTGCCGCTCTTTCCGCGTCGATAGGAAGGAAATCACGTCGCT
>CAXTTX010000425.1:0-4926 GCA_964247045.1 uncultured Verrucomicrobiales bacterium
ATGATGGCCTCCAGCCGCGTCCTCGGATCACCGCTCTTCAGCCCCGCCGTGAAAATCTCCGGCGGTGCCGTCGGCTTGCCGTCCGCCATCTTGTCCAGCCCCGCGTCCGCCAGCGCGCGGATCACAAAACGCTGCAAGCTCGGATCCGCAGCCAGCGGCGCCACCACCGGGATCACCGCACTCGCCTGCGCGCTTTTCACCGCCCGCTGCGTCAGCGCATACAGCGCCGCCACCCGCGCTGGCAGATCCTTGTTCGAATTCTTCGCCAGCCCGATCAAACCATCCCGCATCGGCGCGTTCCCCGGCCGCCGCAGCAGCTCGCGCTGCGCCTCCAGCGTCCGGACCTGGCTCGGCGATTCCAGCAGCTTGATCAGCTCCGCGTCGCTCGCCTTGTCAAAATTTGGCAAAGGCTCCGGCGTGTAACCCTTCGGTTTCACCTGCACCACATAGCCCACGTCCGGCCCTTCCCAGTCGAAGGTCGCGCCCTTCCAACTCGCCTGATAGATCCGGCTCATGCCGTCCACATCCGCATCCGTCGGCCGCGTCATCTGGATGAGTTGCTCCGGCTTCTCGGTCTCCTTGAAGGTCGCTCCATCCGCCTTCACCGTGTGGTGCCACAGCGCGTTGGTTCCCCAGTCGCAGGTCAGCGGCGCGTTGTTCCACTTCGTCGGGAAACCCGGTTCTGATAGATACATCGCCCCGCAGCCGGAACCGCCGCCGTAGTCCGCCAGCGGCTGGATGATCTCCTCGCCGAAGTTCATGTACATCCGCGGATAGCCATGATCCTCCAGCCCGGTGAAATGATGGAACCTCACGTCCCAGCCGCCGCCGTCGTTCGTGTTGTCCCGCGCGAAAATCTCCAGCAACGGGCTGATCGGCGTGCCCAGAATATTCCTCGTGCCCGTCGCGAAAATCTCCAGCCCCGTCCCATCCGGACGGAAGCGGATCACCCCGCCCGCCCGGTGTTGCAGGTGCCGCCCATCCGTCCCCACCGCGTCCTTGAAACCGAAATCTCCCCCTGAAATATACAACCACCCGTCGATCCCCAAGCGCAGCCCGTTCGTCGTGTGGTCCGCCGGACGATCCGCGAAACCAAAGGCAATCCCCTTGATCAACACCTGCGTCTCGTCCGAAACCCCATCCCCGTTCTTGTCGATGAAAACACTGATGTCCGGCGGATGGATCACATACAGCCGGTCATGGTCCCACACCATCCCGCGCGGCGATTCGACATCCTTCGCGAACTCCGTCACCTGGTCGGCGCGGCCGTCATTGTCCGTGTCGCGCAACCTCACCACCCGGCCCCGCTGCGGCTTGCGTCCCAGCGAGCCATTCCCATCGGACGCCACATAGAGATCCCCGTTGGGCGCGGAAGCCACATACACCGGATAATTCGCCGCCGCCGAATTCGCGAACAAGGTCACGTCGAACTCGGAAGAAACCTTCACGTCCGCCAGGATCGCCTTCTCGCGCTCCGCGGAAAGCTTCACGATCTCCGGCTTGCTGTTGCCGGACAGCTTGAAATCACCGCCTCCTTTCTTCTCTCCATCACCGCCAACTCCACCGCCACCACCATTGTTAGACTGCGCCTTCGCAGGATAAAGCGGACCCGCGTTGCCGCCTTCCACATTGATTTCCCAGATGCTCGCCCAGCCGCCTTCCGTCGTGCCCGTGCAGGTGATCCGCAGGAATTTCGCCGTCACCTTCTGGAAACTGTCCGTCGTATCGCCGCCCTTCTTGTTGTCCGTCTTGTCCGCGATGCCTTTCCAGTCCTTGCCATCGTTGGAAATCTCCAGCTTGTACTGATAGCCGTTGTTCTTGCTCTCCCAGTTGATCTTCACCGCGTTCATCTCGCGCGGCTTTTCGAACTCCAGCTGATACCATTGCGGAAATCCCGCCGCGTCCGCGCACCAGCGCGTTTCCTTGTCACCGTCGATCGCATCCTCGGCCACCCGGTCGCCCTGCTGGCTGGAAACCGTCGCCTTCACCGTCGAGGCATTCGCCGGCGCCGGACCCGTCGGCCCCTTGCCCTTCGGCGGAATGCTTTCAAACTTTCCGGCCGCACCCGTGTAAGGTTGCAGATAGGCCGGGGTCAGCTTGCCACAGCTCCACAGCAGCCCCTTCACCACCAGGCTCATGTATTTCTCGTCGGACACCGTGACGTTGTTGTGCCCCAGCGTCGTGTTGAAAATCTTCGTGCCGTTGAACTCATTCGTCCACACCACCACGGACGTCGCCGCGTTCGCGCCCTCCCCCTGCGTCCCCAGTGCCAGCGGCTTCGCGCTGCCGAATACCTTCACGTTGTTATAAAGCTCCTCCGGTCCCGTCGTCCAATCCTCCATCCCCGCTGTCACCGGGTTCTTCTCATCGTTGAAATCCACCTTGATCGGCAATTGCGCGCCGTGCCCGCTCGATTGCAGGCCGAGATACTCGAACCAGATCGGCGTCCCCGTCCGGTAGCTGTGCATCGCGCAATGCAGGTTCACCCCCGGCAGCCCCGCCTTGTGCGCCTCCACGATGTTGCGGACATAGTTCATGTCCTTGATGTCCGCCGCGCACTCGTCATGGATCACCACGTCATAGCCCTTTGCCCAATCCTTGTTCTCATACATCGGGAAATACGGCGCCGTGCCCTTGTCCGTGCTCACCACCACATCCACCTGCACGTTCGCCCGCGCCTGGATGCCATCCCGCAGGATCACCGACTGCTTCGCGTAATCATGACAGCACCCGCCGCAGACCAGCAGGGCCTTCAGCGGCGCCTCCTTCGCGGATACGGTGACAATGCCGAGGAGGGTGAAAGCGAGAAACGGGCGCATGGGATGGTCTGGATAGTGGAAAGGAAAAAATGTCGAAAAGGCGGCCTCCGGACATCCTCCGGAAACCCCGCTACGTATCGGAAAACGGGCTTCTTCCCGCGAGCCGAATTTATGGGGATATCGGACCGCCACAAGACCTTCATTCCTCTCCAACCGGGTAGGATTTCCAAAGTAGACACCTTTTCCCCCGCTTTCCATTCCCCAAAAGCGGTAGCCCCCCGCCGCCGGCCTCCCACCCCGCCTCGGGATTCTCCGTTGGACGCCGCCCCCGCCCGCATCCAAAATGGCAAATATCTTTCATGAAAAATCCCTCACCCCCTTGGGCCGCCATCGCCACCACCGCCCTTGCCTCAGCACTGGCCACCCTGCTCATCAAGAACTTCGTCTCCGGCGAAAAAAAGATCCGCAAGAAAGTCCCTCGCCGCTACGGCATCGCCGATCCCCAGTTCGAGCGCTCCATGAGCCAGCTCCTCGGCCCCCCCATCCTCGCCGGGAACAAGCTCATCCGCCTCGAAAATGGCCACGAGATCTTCCCCGCCATGCTCGCCGCCATCGCCAGCGCGAAAAACACCATCACCTTTGAGACCTATGTCTATTGGGCCGGCGAAGTCGCCGACCGCTTCGCCGACGCGCTCGCGGAAAAAGCCCGCCAGGGCGTCAAGGTCCACGTCCTCATCGACGGCTTCGGCTGCGATTGCGTGGAAGGCGATGCCATCGCCCGCATGCGCGAGGCCGGTGCCGAAGTGGAGGTCTATCACATCCGCAACCTCGCCCGCGCGAACCACCGCACCCACCGCAAGCTCCTCGTCATCGATGGCACCCTCGGCTTCACCGGCGGTGTCGGCATCGCCGACCAGTGGCGCGGCGACGCCGATGCCGAGGAACACTGGCGCGACACCCACTATCAGGTCAAGGGTCCGGCCGTCGCGCAATTGCAGGCCGCCTTCCTTGACAACTGGATGAAGGTCCGCGCCGCCGTCCTCCATGGCGACGCCTACTTCCCGCTGCTGGAAGAAAAGGGCGATTACCGCTGCCAGGTTTTCAAAAGCTCCCCCATGGAGGGCAGCGAAAGCGCCCGCCTCCTCTATCTCCTCGCCATCACCGCCGCGGACCAGACCCTCCGCATCGCGAACGCCTACTTCGTCCCGGACGATCTCACCACGGAGACCCTCATGCGCGCCGTGAAACGCGGCGTCGCCGTGGACATCATCCTCCCCGTCGACCACCTCGACTCCGGGCTCGTCCGCCGCGCATCCCGCCACCGCTGGGGCCGCCTCCTCAAGGCAGGTGTCCGCATCCATGAATACCTCCCCACCATGTATCACCGCAAGGTCATGATCGTCGATGACGTCTGGTCCTCCGTCGGCTCCGCGAATTTCGACAACCGTTCCTTCCGCCTCAATGACGAGGCGAACCTCAACGTCATCGGCCGGGAGTTCGCACTCAAGGAAATCGAAGCCTTCGACCTCGACAAACAGCACGCCCGCGAAATCACCTACGACGAGTGGCTGGACCGCCCCCTCCTCCAAAAAGCCGGCGACGCCGCCGGCGCCCTCTTCCGCTCCCAGTTATGACCTGTTAGAACCGCCTGGAAAGCCCGCCCCCTCTTCCGGCAGGGACCGCCATCCCTAACACCACACTGTAGCGGCGGTCTATGACCGCCGGTCGCCGAACGCCGCCTCTCGATCCGGCCCCCTTTCCTCACGCGCTTTGACGCCCCCTCTTCCGCCAGGGACCGTTATCCCTAACGGTCCGGCGGTGGCAGCCCACCCAACCCCCAAACGCCCAAGGTCCCTTCACCGCCCCTCTTCTTCGATCTTCAATCTGGTCTCTGGTTTCTGGTCTCTTGCATCTTCCCCCCCATTTCGCTCAATCCGCGAGCGGCATCTTCAACACCAACGGTGTTGAATCCTCCAGCCCGGCGGTTGGCGCGAGCAAAGCGAGCGCCTACCCCGGGTAAGGCACACGGATATTCGAACCACAACGTGGTTCCGTAACCGGGATGATCGGCCTTCTGGATCCCGGTGATCCAAGGATCTTCATGGGTTTACAGCCCCCAGCATGAAGGTCCCCCTGCGAATGACAACCTCCGGCGACCCACCCTTTC
>CAXTTX010000426.1:0-4906 GCA_964247045.1 uncultured Verrucomicrobiales bacterium
CCCATCCGCCTCGACCTCGACCTCCACCCCCGCGAGACCGAGATCCTCGGTGATCTCGTATTTCAGGGGCAGCATCTCATCTGGCCGCAGCTTCAACCCGCGCTGTGACGGACTGAGCAAATCCACTTCCGGCCGCAGATCCTCCACGACATTCACGGGAAAGCGCGCCGCCTCAATATCGCGTCCCTGCCGATGCCGGAGTTTGACCACGACCTCCGCATCCTTCATCAGGAGTTTCCAAGTGAACGCCAAGCGGCTGCCATCGGCTGAACGTTCCACCGTGCCCTCGGCCGGTTTGCGGCCGTTTATTTCGACCCCCGCGGACGCGATGTCTCCCCGGGTCTTGCCTGTTAGGATCGCGCGGGTTCCAACCACCGCGGAGATGCCGTTTTCCAGAGCCATCTCCTGCGGCGGCTTCTCCGTGTATTGTGGAAACTCCAGTGTGACCCGCGGCTCCAGCAACTCGGGCAAGGGCAAAACGGTCACGTTATAGGTGTCACTTTCCTCACGCCCGGCGCCGATGCGATAGCGGAACCCCGCCTTCGCCGGATCCAGAATGTAGACATGACCTTCCGCATTCTTCGTCATCTCCTGCGAAATCTCCCTTCCATCCGCGAACTCCATCCGCACCTCCAGATCCTTCCGCGTGCCGGTGTAGTCCACCGTGATCTTCACCGGATCGCCCGCGAGCACCTCGATGTCGCCCGGCTTCACGGAGAACTTCCCGGCTGCCGCGCTGCCCGTATCCGAGAACGGTGCGACCGCCCTGACGAGGAGCCGTGATGAAGGACCCGGCCAGATGATGAAACAAAGCAGCATCGCGCCGCCGAGCACAGCGGCAGGCCGTGTCCATTTTTTACCCGTGCGCGCCTTCCTCACTTCCAGATTCGCATCCACCGCCGTGACGTCCGCTTCCGCGGCACGGGCCAGCGATTCCAGCAGCTGGGGTGAAATGCCTTCCTGGTGGCCTGTTAGTTCCAGCACCGTGCTGAGGCGCTCCTCCATCTCCGGATGCCGTGCCTCCAGCCAGCGCGCGAGTTGCAGATGGCCGATGGGTTTGAACACCGGCCCGAAGCCTTTCTTCACCGCGTAACCCGTGACGAGCACCCACAGCCCGGTCATCAACCCGCGCGCGACGGTGGGCAAAGGGGCGAGAAGCAAATCCACCCCCATGATCAACAGTAGACCGCCGAGCGCGATGGTCGCGACGACCATCGCCCCGCGCGACCGCTGTGCCTTGCGGATGCGGACGCGCACGGCGTCCAAGCGTGCCTCGATTTCCCGGTGATGTGATTCACTATTCATGGTGTCGCTTCGGTTTCATGGCAGCCCGGCCGCGCGGCGGACCGCCCATTCACTTCCCAACAGCAGGGCGAGCAGGCCCATGACCCAGCCGCTGTCCCACAGCGAGGTCTCGCGGATTTCCTCGCGCTGGTTCTTTTCAGTTAGAAAGAGAGGGGGTAGATCACCGGCCTTTTCCGGGTTCACCACCTTGCCGCCGGAGAGTTGGGCGATGGTTTCGAGGAGGGGGCGGTTGAGGGTGGTTTCGGCGAGTTCCACGGGGCCGCGCGAACCGACGACCTGGAAGCCTGCCTTGAGGGGGCCCGCGTTGTCCTGGCGGATGAGGTCGTCCGCCTTGCCGCCCTTGAGGCGGACCTCGTATTTGCCCGCCCTGGGGAAGCGATCGAGGTTCGCCTCGTAGAGGCCGTTGGAATCCTTCACGGCGGTCATCTTCACGGTGGAAAGAACGGTGCCGTCCTTGAGGACTTCCGCCTCGAGGGAGGGATCGGTGACGGGGTTCAGATCCTTGTCGCGAAGGCGGGCGGTGATCTTGGCCCGGTCGTCCGGAGTGTAGGTGAGCTGGTCGGTGCCAAGGCGGGCGCGGCTGCCACCGGCGCGGAGGACCGGGCCGGCGCCCCACCGGACAAGGTTGCCCCAGAAGCGGTGGTGATAGAGATCGCCGGCGCCCTCGCGCATGCGCCAGGTCCGGTCTGTTAGGAGAAGCGCCACCTTGCCCTTGCCGGTCTGGCGGGTGACGAGCAGGGCGGTCTTCGCCTCGCGCTCGCGGCGTTTCGCCAGATCATCCAGCGCACCGGCCAGGCCCGCGCCACCGCCGATTTCGGCGCGGTCTTCGGTGTCCTGCGCGGTCAACAGCACTTCCGCGCCTTCCTTGAGGCCCGTGAGCGGATGCCGCCAGTTGAGGGCCGGGAAGCCCGACCAGATCTTCTCATTGGCCATCTCGCCATCGCCCTGCTGCGTGACCGGATGGCGGCGGCCTTCCATCGTCAGGCCGAAGCGGAAGTTCTCACCACCTTCGGTGAAATAGTTCCTTTGACTGAATTCCATCTCCGCGGGAACCAGCGCGCGTCCGGCCGGGGCATCGATCGCATGTGGCATGAAACGCGGACCGGCGATCATCACCAGCAGCGCGGCGCGGTCGTTCACGCAGCGCGAGACGATCTGCCAGGTCTTTTCGTCCAAGGTTTTCGGATCGACGTCGCCCATGATGATCACGTCGAACTTCCGCCATTCCTCCTCGTTCACGGGCAGCCGTGTCGCGAGGGCGTCGCCGAAAGGCCGCGACGCGGAGGCGGGGACGGCCGGATTCTCCTGGAAGGAAACCTGGTCCGGATTCATGAGCACGTATTGCAAATGCACCGACTTGTCGCGACCATAAAACAGGTTGCGCAGGTAGCGGAATTCCCAGCGCGGATAGTTCTCCACGATGAGCACATTCGTCCGCGCGTCGGTGATGGAAGTCTCGAAGTCCCAGCCGTTGTTGTCCTTGAAGCGTTCGCCCTCGAGTTGGCCGATCTCCACGCGATAGTCGTTCACACCACCTTTGTCGGGGACGTTGGCGAAGCGGACTTCCTCGACATGATGGTCCTGCGGCACGGGAATCTCGCGTTGTTCGAGGATCTTCTCCCCGCGACGGAGATATGCCTTGGCGGTTTGTCCCTTGTAGCCGTCGAACTTCAGTTCCGCGGTGACCCGCATGCGGTCGCCGAGGTGGATCGCCTCCGGAGCGCGGACGGAAAGAACCGAGGCATCCCGCGGCGGCGTTTCGCTGCCGACCGCGATGACGGCCACCGGCGCGTCGAGGATGCCAAAGCGCCGGACCACGTCTTCCACGCGCTCCGGCCGGTTGTGGCGGCCATCGCTGGCCAGGATCACACCCGCGAGTTCATCCGGCGGCACCTGGTCGAGCACGGTGCCGAGCGCGGAAGCAAGGTCCGTGGAGTCCCCCCAGCCCTCGGCCACCTTCTCGCCTTCCGCCTGGATGCTGCGGGCCGCCTTCACGACCCGCACGCGCAGGGACTTTTCCAGGGTTTCTATCAGTTTCGCGTCCTTCACCGCCTGGTTTGCGATTTCCGAGCGGGTGGCTTGCGCGCCGTCGTCCTTCAGATGCATGGAGGCGGATTCATCCATGACGATCACCACCTCGCGCCTCGCCTCGCGATCCGTCTTCCTGACCCAAACGGGATCGATGAGAATCCATACCAGCACGGCGAGCGCGGTCATCCGCAGGGTGACAAGCAAGCGCGCCCGTCCCGGTGCGACGGCGGACATTTCATAACGATAGAGCCAGAGGATCAGCGAGACACTGGCGGCCACCACCAGCGCCACCGTCGCGAGGGGCCACACGGGAGTGATCCTCACGAAGCTCGCGAGAACGGTGAGCACGCCCCAGATCATCACCGCGAGCACGGTGAAACGGATGGTTTCCTTGACGAGGTACCGCTTCATCTTCCGCCCCTCCAGATCGTTGATTCGCCGAATTCAACCCGGACGTCCTCCGCCATCCGGCGCGAGCGGGAGACCCAGCGCGCGAGGAAACTCTCCAGCAGGAAGAGGACGAATCCGGCGATGGCCAGCATGCGCCAGATTTCACGGCCGAATCCCTTCCCGGTCAGCACGCCGAGGATGTCAGCTACCGAGCGGGGTTGCACGAGGTCCACGCGTTTTCTCACCAGGGCAAGGTCCTCGTCCGTCATGCTCTCGAAGCGGCTCTCCGTGGCTTCGCGGGTCACCACGACGGGCAGTGTCTGCTTTTCAATGCCGGGGATCATGTCCTCCAGCTTGCCAGCGGTGGAAACCCGATAGATTCCGGGCAGGGCAGGACCGTTGATGGAAAGTTCGCGCCCGCGGCGGCCGGAGGTGAGGAAGGCTTGTCTTTCGGTGCCACGCGGATCGACCGCCTTGAGAATCTCCGCATCCGCCTTTTCCGGCTGGAAGGCCGTGGAGGGAACAATCTGCCGCGTGCCACCGGGGGGCGTCCAGAACAGCTTCACCACCGCCTCACCGCTTTCTTCCTGATAGTCGATCTGGACCGGCACCGGTTTTCCGGCAACGAGCTGGACCTCGCCCAGCTTGGCCTCGCCGCGTTCAACCCTCATGCGGCTCCTGTTGCCGATCTTCACCTCGATGGAATCATCCACCTCCGCCTCGAAGAGATATTTGCCGTCCGCCGGAGCGGAAATATAGCCGCGCCAACTCACGGAGAAATCGTTCCTGGGAACAACGCCCTTGGCGGGACTTTCGTCTTGCCAGTCGAAGTTGAGCGAGGGATCAACGCGCCGGAGATTCACATCACCCTTGAAATCACGACGTCCATAGTAGTTCGCGGACAAGCCGCCGCCACCGGAGGCGAGCATGAAGGATGGATTCCACGCGGAACCGGTGTTGAGGTCCACACCACCGCCAGCGGCCCAGGTTACCAGCTCGTGAACCAGCGGAACGAAGGACCTCTTGGCGGGCAGGTTTCCGGAGCGCGCGTCGAAGGCGCAGGTGGCCATCACCACGCGGCCGTTGCCCTGGGCGCGGGTTGCCATGAACGCGTCTCCATTGGAATAGGCAGCCGCGATGACTGCTCCGGGCGTTGCAGGGCCCGCCTGACGCCAGCGTT
>CAXTTX010000427.1:0-1449 GCA_964247045.1 uncultured Verrucomicrobiales bacterium
CCGATAGCTCAGTTGGTAGAGCAGCGGATTGAAAATTCGCGTGTCGCTGGTTCGAATCCGGCTCGGGCCACCATCTCTAACTGTAGGAGATGATGGGTCGAGGGTTCCTGATCCGAAGGTTTGGATTGTTTCCTTTCGAGTGTTGTTTTGCCGGCAGATGCCTGGCGATACCGTTTGGCAACCCGGCCTATTTTTTCTGGAGAACAACCAGGTAATTGTTGAACGGCGTCCCTCCCCACAATGGGGTGATCTTCAACTCTCCAGACGGAGTTAGGATTCGCTTGAAATCCTCGACGGAAGGATAGTGCGTCGGCGCGGCTTTCATCCAGAAGGTCGCCTTTGCTAACAGATCGCCGGCGACCGTAATTTTGAAGCGCCAGGAATCATCACGAACCCCGGAACGGATGATGAGCTTTCCGCCGGGTGCCACGCGGGAGGCTGCCAGGGAAAGCAGTGCCTCTTGCTGGGATGGAGTGAAAAACTGGAGGATATCCAGGATGCTCACGTTGCCCGAGTGCTCCGGAAGTCCCTCCCGGGCGTCGTGGTTGTCGAAGCTTAGATCCTTGGCACCGCACTTCTCAACGACCACCCGGGCGGCTTCGATCTTGCCCGAATCGTAGTCGAGTCCATGGATTGGCACGTGGATGCCCGCGCCGCGGAGATAGAGGGCGAGCAGGCCCATGCCGCAGCCGAGGTCGAGCAGCGGGAGTTCGGTACCCCGCAATTGCTCCGTGATTGCGGCATAGAGCGGATCGGTTCGCAGCTTCGAGGCCACGTAGCAGCGCTGGCGGGTCGACGGGAAGAGCGCGGCGATTTTGCCGGGATCGAGGTCATTCGTGGCCGGGAGCGCTGGCATGTTCGAGGGGGTTGGGGCCGCGCAGGGCCAGATAGGGCAGGCGGCAGAGGAAGCCGAGCATCAGGCGGAGGTGCATCCACGTCAGCAGGGTATTGTCGCGGCAATAGCGGAATTGGGAAACACCGCCTTCCGACTTGTCCGGGTAACGGACCGGGGTGGGAAGGTTGATGATCGGAACGCCACGCCACGCCAGGCGCACGGCCACTTCCGGATCGAAATCGAAACGCCGTGCGAAGCACGTGCCTTCCATCACTCCTAGCAATTCCTTTGCCGGATAGAGACGCATCCCGAAGAGCGAGTCACCGATGCCCCAACCGAGCGTTTCAAGATTCGCCCAGAAATTGGAAACCTTACGGCCGTTGACACGCAGGGCGGGGGCGGAGGCATCAAACACGGGGCGGCCGAAGACCGCGGCCTCGGGATACTTCCGGGAGATCCGCAGGTACTCCGGCACGCTGGTAGCGGGATGCTGGCCGTCCGCATCCATGCACAGGATATGGGTGAAACCCACTTGGATCGCCTCGCGCAGACCGTGGAGCACGGCAGCGCCCTTGCCGCCGTTGACGGGCAGGTGGACGATCCTGAAATCCGTA
>CAXTTX010000427.1:1459-4896 GCA_964247045.1 uncultured Verrucomicrobiales bacterium
CGGGGGACTCCAGGGGGCGGATTAGTTCGGGTGAGCCATCCGTGGAGCCATCGAAGACCACCCAAACCGGCATTCCCAAGGCCAGCGCGGCTTTCACCGTTCCGAGCAGGATCGGACCCGTGTTGTAGCTGGGGATAAGGATGAGCGGTCGCGGGTCGGCCATGTCCGCCCTGCTTTAGAGGCGAATCGGATGGGGGGCAAGCCGGGAGCGGACGGGATCGCTCAGACTGCGGTATCGATTTGCCGCCGGAACGGGTGGGGCCGCGCAAGTTCCTGATCGTAAGCTGCCGCGAGGCGGAGGTTGAACTCCTGCGGCGTTTCGCCCGGCTCGGAAACCAGCGGCTCCCCGAGATCGAAGGTGATGTCGATGGGGAAGACCGGCCGCTTCCACAATGGCCAGCCCTTTTGCAAGAAGCGGGTATTGCTGCGGATGAAGATGGGATACACAGGCACCTGAGCCCGGGTGGCGATGATCGAGCAGCCACCCTTCAGCGGGTTGATCCAGCGGGCGTCAGGCCGGGTCCGTGTGCCTTCGGGAAACAGCAGCAATTGGCCGCCTTCGTCGAGCGATTGGCAGGCGGAGCGGATCATCCGCGTCATGCATCCGTTGGCAATATATCCGGCCAGCCGGGCGCCGCCGCCCAGGACCAGGTTGCAGAGGATCTCCTTTTTCATGATGCACACCGCGAAGGGCAGCCGTGCGATGATGAAAACCACGTCCCACAGGGAGGTGTGATTGGGAGCCGCGATGAAGGGGCCTTTGATATCCTTAAGGGGAGCCAGCCCGGTGAGGTCGGACCTGACGAGATCAGACGCCCGGAGGTAAATGACGAAGATCCGGAAAAGGTGGTGGATCACCAGGCGACCGACCCGTTCACCGATGGTTTTTGGCAGGACCAGCGTGAGTGAACCGCAAATGACGGTCACCAAGGTTCCGAAAATTCCCCAGTAGGAGAGGCCCACGGCCATCATGACATAATCCCACGGGGCGCGCAGCCACCAGCGAAGCGTCATGGCTCCGGTATCTCGCATGGGCAGGGCGCGGGGGTCGCTCGATGGCACTGGCGCTGAGTGTAGTGGTCATCCTGCGGACGGTCGATGCCATTTTTCCGGGTTGGCCCCTCGATACCTCCCCGTATCTCCGGGAACGGGGGAATCGCTTGATAATGGCGCTGCAATTTCCCACCGTGGCCGCGTGCCGGAAGCCACCCCTCGTCCCATCGCGTTTTTCGCGCCCGAACGTGGTGACGCGCGGGTCAGGAAGCGGATTGCGGCGATCCAAGACCAAGGCCGGAAAGTGGTCGGCTTCACCTTCCACCGCCACCGGGACAAGCCTGATGCTCCGCCCACCTGGGACAATGTGCATCTCGGCACGACCTACAACCGGCGCTACCTGCAGCGGCTCTGGGCAATCGTCCGCGGCACCAAAGTGCTCTGGCATAATCGCCATCGGCTGGCAGATTGCGGCTGCATTTATGTGATCAACACGGACAACGCGCTGCTCGCGCTGCTCGCGAGATTCTTCGCCGGCCGGCCCGTGCCGCTTGTTTTGGAGCTGGCGGACATCCAGGCGGCGATGCTTGGGCAGGGGGTCGTGGGGAAATTGTTCCGCGCCATCGAGCGGGCGGTGTTGAACCGTACGGCTTTATTGGTGACCACTTCACCCGGGTTCGTGAAGAATTACTTCCGGCCAGTGCTGGGATACCAAGGGGAAATCTTCCTGTTGGAGAACAAGGTCTATCCGGGCAAGCGCCTGCCGGAGTCATCCGGAGCGTCCTCGCCCGTGTCGGGAGGGAAGCCATGGGTCATCGGCTGCTTCGGGGCGTTGCGTTGCCGGCGAAGCCTGGAGATCATGCATGCCTTGGCAAGTCGGCTCGGCGACCGGGTGAGGATCGTATTGCGTGGCTATCCTGCGGGCACGTTTGCCGAAGAGTTCGATTTGCTGCTGGGAGATCTGCCCAATCTGGAGTTCGGCGGTTCCTATTTCTACCCTGACGAATTGGCGGAGATGTATGCCGGGATCGATTTCAATTGGTCTTTCGACAAGAGCGACCCCAACGGCAACTCCGCGTGGTTATTGCCCAATCGAATCTATGAGGGGGGCTGTTTCGGTGTTCCGGTGATCGGTCAGGCCGGGACGGAAACCGGCAGATGGATCGAGGAAAGGGGTATTGGCTGGACTTTTTTGGAACCCCTCGAGGATGCGCTGGGAGCATTTTTTCTGAATCTGGATCTGGCGGAATGGCAGGCCAAGAAGGCCGGCTATACCGCACATCCGCGGGAGGAATTCACCGGTGAAACAGACTATGTGATGCTGGTGGAATTGATGGGGAAACTGGAAGCCGCAGCCGGTCCCTGAAAAAAACCGATTCGTTAGACAGACCGGAGCAGATCACCGAGGATGCGGTCCAGCCGCGCCTGCGAGTGGTCATCCCGATAGGCCGGGAAATCCGGCGTGAGTGGCTTGCCGTCTGAATCCTCTCCCGCCAGCAGATGCGGAATCGCCGTCAAGGCGTCTTTCGCGGAGCCCTCGCGGATATTGATTCCCAAGCGGTATCGCTCCACCCGTCTTCCAACGCATTCTCCCGTTGTGGCAATGCACGGGATTTCGAACACAGCCGCCTTGCTGAGGGTGCCGCTGCTGCCTTCGAAATTTTCATAGGCCGCCCATGCGACATCGAAGGTGCTGAAGAGCGAATTGTAGTCTCCCTCGGAGGGAATCCTTTTTGCCTCGAGATCGAGGTGCACATTCCGGATCTCCCCAGTGGCGATCCCGGCGGCCAGCGCCTTGATTTCCGCCTGCTCCTCGTCCGTGAACTGTTGGAGAATCAACGAGCCGGTGCAGACGAAATAACAGGGCAGGCCTGCCTCCCGCGCGAGCGCCGCGGTGCGGATCATGGTCAGAAAGCCCTTGCGGCGTTCCAGGCCGATGATGCCGATGATCTTGCGGCCGGCTGCCTTCCGCACCACCTCTTCCGCGAGCGGGAAGGGGTGTTCCGAAAGACCGGTTTGGGTCACGTCCGGATAAGGCGTGATCGGCGCGGTGCTGAATTTTTCCATTTCCGGGATGAAACGCTCGTCCAGAACCCCGATGCCCCGGCAGAGGTTGCTGCGCATCAGCGGATCGCCCTTTGCCAGCAGGCGGAGGGACTTTTTGAAGGAGGGCCGCTCACCGTGGTGGTGATTGCGCAGATAGAGTCCGCTCCACGGGCGGTTCATCAAGAGCGATGGAATTCCGGAAATCGGGAGGAAGCGGAGATAACAATCGAGATAGGGGAAGAAAGCGAGATCCGCCTCGAAGCCGGAGGCAAGTTCCGCCTCCTCCAGGCAGTCGGCGGCTTGCTTCCAGCGGGCGAAGGTGCGTGCCGGGTCATTGCCCAAGTGTCCGCTCAGGAGACTGAATTCCCAGCCGGTGAGGCGGTGGAAATGGACCCGTT
>CAXTTX010000428.1:0-4890 GCA_964247045.1 uncultured Verrucomicrobiales bacterium
AGGAGCAGGGTTACAAGTGGTTCGATCTCGGCATGGCGCCGCTCTCCGGATTATCGAACAATCCCTTCGCACCGCTTTGGAACCGCATCGGCGGGCTGATTTATGACAAGGGCGAGGCGTTCTACAATTTCAACGGCCTTCGGTCCTGGAAGAGCAAGTTCCAACCGGTGTGGCATCCGCGCTATCTGGCGTTGTCCCGCGCGTGGGACCTGCCCGCGGCCATCCTTGACATCACCACGCTGATCGGCCGGTCCTCGTCGCGCCCCGCGCGCAAGGAGGCAGGCACGGTGGAACAACCCGGCGATGGCGGGGATCTGGCGGAACCTGGTTTTTCATGACGGCGAGAACAAAGACAATCCTGCGCCGCGCGGCGTTGATCATCCAGATCCTGTTGCTCATACCCGTGGGCTGGTTTTTATGGCACTTGCTGGTGCCGCGGCATTTTTCCAGCGCCACGGCGGAGAAGCTGCCCCTGACACTTTCCAGCGGGCCGTTCGAGACGCTGTATTACGACACCAAATTCCCGAAGGGCATCCTGATCGTGGCCTCCGGGGATGGCGGTTGGTCCGGCCAATGGGAGGAGCCGGTGGCGATCCATGCGGCGGCGGCCGGGTATGCCGTGGGTGGATGGGATTGCCGGAAATTCGCCGACACGCGGAAGTTCGATCGGAAGCAACTCACGGAGGCCTTCAACGCCGCGGTCGATGCCGTTAGGAAACGTGCCAAATTACCCGCGGACACACCGGTGTGGTATGCCGGTTGGTCGACCGGGGCGGAATGGGCGATCGCCGCGGCCGCCACGCCGGATCGGGAGAAGCACTTGGTCGGCATCCTCGCTGCGGCACCGGGGGATCGCTCCCGGTATGGACTCACGCAGAGCGACCTGCTCGGCTTGCAACCCCAGGGGCCGGACACCTACGCGCTGGCCGATCTCGCGCCGGAGCTGCATGGCATCCGCATCGTCCAGTTCGCGGGTGAGCTTGATCCGCTGGATGATGTCGATTGGATCAATGCCCTGCATCCGGAAACGCCGCATAAACTGGTGGTAATCCCCGGTGTCCCGCACGACATGGACGGGGCGGGAGAGCGCTTTTTGGCCGAGTTCGACATGGCGATCCAATGGATGCTTGGTAGGTGAAATGCCTAGTTGAAATAGGCTGAATCTGATGTTATGGATAGACTGATAACGAATGTTTTAGCTGGGCATTCAGGAAAAACTAAATACTTTCGAAGGCAAACCCCTCAACCCATGAAAGACGAGATGTTCGAGTTATCAGAGGCCTATCAGTCAGTGCTCGATGAGATCCCCCAGGCCCAGCGGATCAAGGTGGTGCTGATGGATGGCGACAACCTGCCGATGGCCCGCGGAACCGCGGTATTGCCGGTGGTGGCGGCAGGTAACGGAATCTTCTGGCCGGATTGCCCGATGCCAGGCGGACAGGGCCTGTCATCCGCCAAGTGCTTCAGCCTGCCGGGCGGGGAAGTGGTGAAGTTGAGGACGCTGAATCTGAAGGCGGGAACCCCGCCGCATTATGAGTTCACGGTCGCCCTCGCGTGACCCGGTTTACGGACGCCTGCGGCTGACCGGAACTGAAATGAAGGCATAAGGAATCCGAACCCCAAAATCCGTGCACCCCGCGGCCACCGGCGCGAGGATCAGGAATGAACGGCCCCCTCGTCCTGACCACGGGATTGATCCTCGCCTTGGAAGCTTTGTCTTCCCCATGTGCCCGCGCGGCCGACGAACCGGGCATTGCATGGCGGGCCTTCAATGCGGAAACGGTCGCACAGGCGCGGGAGGAGAAGAAGCTGGTGTTTCTGGATGTGGAGGCCGTGTGGTGCCACTGGTGCCACGTGATGGATGCGAAGACCTATCCGGATCCGGCGGTTCGGAAGGCCCTGCGGGAAGGGTTTGTGAGCGCCAAACTGGACCAGGATTCACGGCCCGACCTGGCCCGTCGGTATGAGGAATACGGCTGGCCCGCGCTGGTAATCCTCGATCCGGTGACGATGAAGGAGACGGCCATCGGCAGCGGTTTCCAGACCCCGGAGGAGTTCCTTGGCTTGCTTGAGGAAGGCAAGGGAAAGAGCGGGAAGACATTTCATCCACCCACGGCAGCGAACCCCACCGCCGCCCTGACGGCGAGGCAAAAGCAGTCCCTTTCGGACCGGTTGCGGGAGCGGTATAACAAGACCGTTTCCGGGTGGGGCTCCGGCAGCAAATTCGTGCCATGGGGAAACATCGAATACTGCATCCGGCTTGGCCAGGCGGGTGATGCGGAAGTTAGGAAGATGGCGCAGGACACCCTCACCGAGGCGCGGGCCTTGATTGATCCCGTATGGGGCGGCGTCTATCAGTATTCGACGGATGACGACTGGCAGCACCCGCATTTCGAGAAGATCATGGAATACGAGGCCGAAATCAGCCGTGCCTACGCGCTGGCCTATCAGGCATGGAAGCGGCCGGAGGACCTCGCGGCGGCGGAATCGATCGCACGGCATCTCGGGCTTTTCCTGCGTTCGCCGGAGGGTGCCTATCGTGTGAGCCAGGATGCCGACGTGGTTCCGGGGCAACACTCCGCCGGTTATTTCGGCCTTGATGACGCGGGACGCCGTGCCATCGGTATTCCACGCGTGGACCCGCACATCTATTCGCGGGAAAACGGCATGGCGATCGTCGCGCTGGAGGCGCTCTATCAGGCATCCGGAAAGGAGTCCTATCTGGATGACGCGAAGACCGCGGCGCGGTGGATCCTCGCGAACCGATCGCTGGAGGGCGGGGGATTCTCCCATGATGAAAAGGACACGCAAGGTCCTTGCCTGGCGGACCAGATCCAGATGGGACGCGCCTTGCTGGCGCTGCACCAGGCAACGGCGGAGCAGGAGTGGCTGGACCGCTCGGTCGCTTGCGCGCGTTTCTGTGCGAAGCATTTCCGCAGGGCTGAACAGGACGGCGGTGGTTATCTGGCCGGCGTCGCCACGCGTGACCTGCCCCCCCCGGTCGCCGACCGGGATGAGAACATCGTCGCGGCGAGGTGGCTGAACCTGCTGGCGAAGGTCACCCGGGACGAAAGCCATGCGGAAGCAGCAAGGCATGCGATGAAGTATCTCGCGAGCGAGGAGGTGGTTGACGGGATTTTCTCATTCACGGGAGGGCTTTTGCACGCCGATGAAGAAGTCGCAGGCGAGCCGCTGCATATCGCCATCGTGGGCAAGAAAGAGGATTCCGCGGCCCGGGCGTTGTTCGATGGCGCGCGGAAGCATCCATCGTCCTACAAGGTGCTGGAATGGATCACTCCGGGTGAGAAAGACGCGGCGTTTCCAGATACGGGAAAGTCGGCGGCGTATGTTTGTAGCGGCAACCGCTGCTCGGTCATGTCCAGCCTTGGAGAGATGGAGGCCGCCTTCAAGGGACAGCAGGGGCCGTGAGCCCCCGCGCGCCAGCGCGTGAGGAGGGAGGACATTCTTGTCCTCCGCAGGGCTGTATCGATTCCGGGAAAGACTCAAAAGGTCCCTCGTCATCCCGCCATGGTCCTTCTCACCGCGCCACGGCCCTTCCCGGGGAACCTTGACGGTGGAAGGGAAAGCATGGCGGTGAATTCATATGCACGTCTTCACTGCCTACGACAGGAATGTCGTAGCCCCTTACGCGCTGGCGCGCGGCTGATCCTCGCATGCACAAGGAGCGAAGCCCCCATGGCGCATTTGGATGATCGGTTGGCGCATTGTGTCAACCCCGTCCCCTTGCGGATCCGGGCATACCGGGCAAGGTGGCGTCGCCCATTCCGGGCCTGCGGGGACGCCTTTCCCGCGGACCGGATTAGCCCCCTAGAAACCCCATGAAACCCTCCAAATCGTTTCTGTTTGCCGGAGCCTCGCTCCTGCTGTGCCTGTCCACTTCCGTCCATGCAGTCGACCGCACCTGGACATCGGGAGCCACAGGCGTGTTTGATGATGCCGCCATGTATGGCGGAACCGGCCCTTCGCCCGCCGGCGACAACGTGATTGCCAATGGCAACTTCACGATCGGCTATGGATCCGGCCTCACTTACACGCTTGGCACGCTGATCCTCAGCGGCACGAGCGGCCAAGGAAACTTCAACCAGACCGGTGGCACGCTGACGACCGGCACCCTCTTTGTCGGCCGCACGGCGAGCGACGCGGGCGGGGCCTCGCGGGTTCCGGCCTTCAACCTCAGCGACGGGATTTTCAACACCGGTGTGATCAGCTTCGGCAATGGCTCGAACACGGCCACGCTGGCCCCGCTCGCTGGCACCCGCATCAATCAGACGGGCGGCACCTTCAACTACACCGGCACCGGATCGATGACGGTGGGAGGCACGGTCACCGGGCAGTCCTCCATCAATGTCTCCGGCGGCATCTTCAATGCCACGTCCGCGACGCTGATCTTTCTGGGCAACGGCAGCACCGATGCGAAGGGCCAGCTCAACCTGAGCAATGACGCGGCTTTCAACGCGGGCAGCGCCACCCTGGTGCTTGGCCAGCAGGGCAACGTCAACGCGGTGGGAACGGTGAACATGTCCGGCACGTCCACCTTGGGCGTGGCAAACGTGGTCATCGGCGGCAACAACGCGGCCTTCGCCGCCAATGGCATCTTCAATCTGAACGGCGGGACGATCACCACCGGTTCCATGCGCAAGGGCAACTCGAGCACCGCGGCAAGTGCCACCGCCAATGTGGTGCATGCCAATGGCGGCACGGTGAAAGTCTCCACCAACGCCAACAACTCGAACTTCTTCCTGGGTGCCTATGTCAACATCAAGAACGGCGGCCTGAAGTTCAACACGAACGGCAACGCGACCACGATCACGAACAACTTGAACGGGGACGCGGTTTCCCCTGGCGGCGGGCTCACGAAGCAGGGCAACG
>CAXTTX010000429.1:0-2297 GCA_964247045.1 uncultured Verrucomicrobiales bacterium
CGGACATCGGTGGCTACTACCTGACCGACAATGCGGCAAAGCTCGACAAATGGCGCTTCCCCTCCCCCACGATCATCCCGGCGAATGGCTATCTGGTCGTCTTCGCCTCCGACAAGAAGCGGGCGGTGAGCGGGCAGCAACTGCACACGAATTTCAAACTCGCGGAAGAAGGCGAGTTCCTCGCGCTGGTGCAACCCGACGCGACGACCGTGGTGAAGAGCTTCACCCCTACCTTCCCCGTGGTGCCGGAGTATTGGTCCTACGGCCTCACGCTGCCATCCTCCGGCGGGAATTATCTGCCCTTCCAAATCCCCACGCCGGGGGCAGCCAACACGACCGCCGCGGGGACTCCGGCGGGCGTGGTGAATTTCAGCATCCCCTCGAAAGCCTTCACCACATCCTCCATTCCCCTCGCGCTGAGCACGGCTTCGCCGACGGCGACCATCCGCTACACAACCGACCGCTCGGTGCCGACCGCGTCATCCACCCTCTACACCGTGCCGCTGGTGATCAACACCACCACCCAGATGCGGGCACGGGCCTTTGAAAGCGGGGCCGGCTTCGCGCCGGGCCTGGTGCATTCGGAAACCTACGCGAAACTCGGCGCGGGTGCGGCGGCCTTCAGCTCCAACCTGCCGGTGGTGGTCCTGAACAATTTCAACGGCGGGCGTCCGAACGCGGACAAGGAGATGGCATGGATGCTCTATCAGCCGGATGCGAACACCGGCAACCGGACCGCGTTGTCCAACCCACCTGTCATCGCCACCCGTGGCCGCATGAAGGTGCGCGGGTCCTCCTCCGCGGACTGGCCCAAGTATTCGATGAACATCGAGGCGTGGGATGAGTTCAACGAGGACACCGATGTGGCTCCGCTGGGCATGCCACCCGAGGCGGATTGGATCCTCGGCAGTTTTTATGACACGGACAGGGCGATGATCAAAAACCCGTTCATGTATGAAATGAGCAACCGCATGGGCCGCTATGCCACGCGGACGAAATACGTGGAGGTCTTCGCGAACACCGACGATGGCACGGTCGACTATCCCGGCGATTACCTCGGTGTTTACGCTCTCATGGAAAAGCCGGAGCGCGGTGCGGACCGCATCCCGGTGGAGAAACTCAAACCGACCGACACGACCGGCAACAAACTGACGGGCGGCTACATCATCCGCGTGGACCGTGTCGAACCGGGCACCACCGGCTGGGTGACCAACCGGAATTTCCCGCTCTCCGAAGTGGCCGGTGATGTGGGAAGACTCGTTTACGATTATCCTGCGGAGCAACCCGCGCCCTTGCCCTCGATTCCCGCCGCCCAATCCGCCTACATCCGGAACCACGTGCAGGAATTCGAGGATGCCGTCGTCCAGCCGTCCGGGACGAACCCGGCGACAGGAAAGCATTATACCGAGTACATCGACCGCGACTCCTGGGTGGATCACGGACTCCTCAACATCCTCTCGTCAAACGTGGACGGCCTGCGCTTGAGCACCTTCATGCACAAGCCACGCGGAGGAAAACTGATCGTCGGCCCCATCTGGGATTTCGACCTGTCGATGATCAGCGGCAATCCGCTCTTCTGGAGCGCGACGGGTGGTCACTCGACGGATCTCCTCCACTGGGGCTGGTGGAAGTATCTGTATCCGGACCCGGACTACTGGCAACGGTTCACGGACCGTTGGTCGCAGGTCCGCGGCGGAACCCTGTCCGACGCGAGCATCACCGCGCTGATGGCGCAGTATCAAACCGAGCTGAACGAAGCGGCCGGACGCAACCTCGCGAAATGGCCCACCATGGCACCGCGCGATGGTCCGGACGCGGGGACAAACGCGACCTATAGTGATGAATTCGACATCCTGCGCGCGTGGCTCATGCAGCACACCGCGTGGATGGACACGCAGTTCGTTCCGAAGCCGGTGCTCACAAGCGGCGCGGGGAACAGCGTCATTCTCACCGCTTCCCAAGGCACCATCTATTATACGCTCAACGGCAGCGATCCGCGTCTATCAGGCGGTGGCATCAGCCCCACGGCATCCACCTTGGCAAGCGGCGCCTCGCTTGCCATCACCCAGGGTTCACAACTCATCGCGCGGGCGAAAGCTTCCTCGCTCTGGAGCGCGCCTGCCACTGGATATTACTTCGCCGCAACTCCGGCGGCAGCGGGCAACATCATGGTCACGGAACTGCACTACCATCCCGCGGATCCATCCCCCGGGGAACAGACGGCGGGTTTCACGGAAGCGGACGATTTCGAGTTCATCGAGCTGATGAATGTTTCCGCTGCCAGCGTGGACCTCGCC
>CAXTTX010000429.1:2307-3134 GCA_964247045.1 uncultured Verrucomicrobiales bacterium
CGGGAATCGATTTCACCTTCCCGTCGAACCTGGTTCTCGCGCCCGGCCAGCGCACCATCGTGGTGGGCAGCCGCGGGGCCTTCGCGGCCCGCTATCCCACGGTGCCCTCCGCGAGCATCGCGGGGGAGTATCCCAATGATCGTTTTGAGAACGCCGGGGAGTTTGTTAGATTGGAATCCGCATCGGGCGCGGAGATTCTCAGCTTCACCTATGGTACCGATGGTCTCTGGCCCGCCGAGGCGGATGGAGAAGGCCGCAGTCTGGTGCTGGGCCGTCCGGGCCCGGCAACGGATGCCAATGAACCGCTGAACTGGCACGCATCCTCCGCTGCCGGAGGCTCGCCGCTTTTCACCGGGGCCACAGGCTACCCCGCCTGGAAAGCCGCAGCGGGCATCAGCTCGGACACCCAGGATACCGACGGGGACGGCTTGATTCCCTTGATCGAATACGCCATCGGCAGCGACCCTGTGAAACCGGAGGTCACCGGCCTGCCCGTGATTCATCCATCCGCCGGTGGTGATTGGCGGATCACGCTGGCCCGCGCGCTCGACGCGGAAGACCTCGGCTTCGCCATCCAGACGGGCGGCAACCTAACGGATTTCTCCGATGCCCCCTTCACCATCGAGACCCGGAGCGTCTCGGGTGTCACCGAAATGCTGACCTGCCGTCTGACTGATCCGCCAAACGGCCCGCAAAGTTTCATGCGGGTACGTTGGTTCACCCGTCCATGATCCTCCTCCCGGGTAGTCCCCGGGAGGTCTCCTCTTTCCACGGCGGAAGGCCATCCCTCATTCGCGATTGGAATGCGGACGCGGAATTGAAATCTT
>CAXTTX010000429.1:3144-4889 GCA_964247045.1 uncultured Verrucomicrobiales bacterium
TAAGCCATTCCCTGGACCGCTTCCTGGGTCCTCCCTAACCGGGCTCCGATTTGCGCGGATGTCTTGCCCTCACGGATCGCGTTGGCAAGCCACTCGTGTTCCTCAGGCGTCCACGCGCGGGACCTTCGCAGGGATGTCCGCTCATCGCTCCTCGTGGGGCGACGCCTTCTTTTTCCCGGGGGCAGGACGCTCATGATCTCCATCTGGCTTTGAGAAGCGTTTCGACAGTACCGGCCCCATTCGCCGCTTTCGCGACGGCCTGTTTCAATTCCTCTTCCGTCCAGCCAAATCTCTCACAGCCATACCGGACCACATGGTCCCGGGAGCTATCGATGCCGCTGGGATCGCGGCGCTGGTGGCTGGTTTTGTCGTCTGCCATCATCGTTGGGGGTTGGTCCTGGTAAAGAACGCGGGCAGCTTGGGTTGAACCATTTCGCCTCTTCCGATGGATGCTCGCGCGTGGTAAAATCTAAGACAGTCCGAAAACGCACTACAATGGGCAGTTCACCCCATTGCAATGGAGCGGTTTTTTTTCAAGCATGGGACCATGCGGTCAAATCCACGCCCAAGGGTTTTGGCGAAGGTGCAATTCTATGTATTACTTTTCCCAGTCGTGATCGTCGGTTTGGCCATAGCTTTCTTTCGGGCTGGGGGATCCGTGAAAAATTCATCCCGGAAAGGCAGGACGATCAGTGATGACATGGACAACAACGGCGCGTCGGCGGGCTGAGGAAATCGCGACCGGCGGGCAGTCGGAGGAAGATCTGAGCCGGAAGGCCGGGGAAGCCCTGCCAAGGGTCCTCAAGGAATGCTGCCAGGCGGAGGCGGAAGCGATGTGGGAACTTGCCCGCGAGAGGCTCCAGGCTCCCCCTGAAGAAAAGGCGGTATTCATCCGGGATCGGACCGCCGCGCTGTTGAAACAAGTCACCCCAATGCAGTCGAGAGACCTCATGGCGGTCTTGATTGTGGAACTCAAAATGACCATTTCGATCCACGGTCGGTTGTGAATCAAACAGACGGGAAAAACCGGGAGAAACGTTCTTCCCGGTTTTTCCGGACCTTCGGCCATCCTTGGCGCTGGAAGCGGCCCCAACGGACCGTTAGGAATTGTAAAGGCCGGGGACATGGGTAACACCTGTACGGGGACATAGGTAACACTTTTTCATTCGTCCTGCAGTCGGTTTTGGCTGCCTTTTCGCTTGGTCGCCCGGGCCGGATCGATCGTCCCGAGCTTCTGTGAACAATAGTAAACATCGTGGCAGCCTTCCCCTCCGGGACGCAGCGCCACGACTTCGCCAATCAGTGCCGCGCCGATCGCATGGGTCCGGTTGCCGAAGGTGATCTCGCCCTTGCTCCGGACCTTCCGCAGGACGTCGTCGCCCAGATAAAAGCTCTCCACTGCCGCCAGTTCTTCCGGATAGCGCCGCGTTGACAGGCGGTAGAGATCGTTGGGGCGTTCCAACTCCAGCGAATGGTGAGGCCGCTTGTGGTTGTAGATGTCCCGCCACCGGTCGAACACCTCCTGGCAATGCACGAGATCCCTCAACACCTTCTCCCTGCGCAGCACCTCGACCTCCAGCGTGCGATGAAAGCGCTCGTCCTTGCCTTGGGTTGGGGATGGCGCGGCCGGCCATGGATGACCTCCACTCCGAGCCGCATCAGCCAGATCTCCAAGCCCGTCCGCCCGTAGGCCCGGCCGTCCTCGCGCAATCCCAGCCCCCAGGGAGCCCCATGATCGCAGAGGA
>CAXTTX010000430.1:0-3987 GCA_964247045.1 uncultured Verrucomicrobiales bacterium
GAGTGTAAGAAGGCCGACGGCGATGACCGTAAGCAGGATCATCAAGGACAAGGTCACCACCAGCGCGAAACCGGCCCGGGCACGGCGGCGCGGCCTTCGGTTTTTTGCGGGGGTGAGTTCGGGTATTTTCATCACAACGTGGGTTTGGGATTCGAGAACCGGGAGAACCCCGGTAAACACCATGCATTTACAATTTCCATGCATGCGTGTCCACTTGGGGAGTCCTCCCTGTTTATGTAGCTACAGGAAGGCTACACGAAACACACCCCGCCCGTATACCTCCGCATTTCTCTAGTTTTCAGCAATATACTGAAAACAAACAGATTACAGAAACGGCATCCCACCAAAATGGGATGGGTTTCTCACCCGAGTTGCAGGACGGCGTCCACGTGGCGGCCCACCTCGCGGTATTTCTCCCGGTTCGCGGGGAGTTTCAGGTCGATGTCCCAGGTGGGAATCATCTCGCTCATGCGGGCCTTGCCCGGGGGCGTGGCGAGCAGTTGGGGAAAACACTGCTTCACCACTTCCAGCACGATGTTCACGGAGACCGAGGCTCCCGGTGAGGCGCCTAGCAGGGCGGAGATCGAACCGTCCGCGCCCGTCAACACCTGCGTGCCATAGTGGACGATGCCGGCCTTGCCATCGGTCTTCTTGATAGCCTGGACACGGATGCCGGCGTCTATCAGCTTCCAGTCTTCCGCCCGGGCGGCCGGATAGAAAACGCGCAGCACCTTCATGCGGTCTTCCATGCTCTGGGTGCCCTGTTGGAAGAGATAACGGACGAGGTCCAGGTTGCGGAGGCCGACGTTCGCAAGCGTGAAAAGATTGTCCGGACGGACAGAGAACGGCAAATCGGTGAAGCTGCCCTCCTTGTGCAGGAACTTGGTGGTCCACGCGGCAAAGGGTCCGAAAAGCAGGGTCTTGCGGCCATCGAGCACGCGCGTGTCGAGATGCGGCACGGCCATGGTGGGCGCCGCGTCCAGAGGCTGGCCATAGACCTTGGCCTGGTGTTTCGCGACCACTTCCGGGTTTTCACAGACCAGCCATTGGCCGCCGATGGGAAAACCACCGAGGCCCTTCGCCTCCGGGATGCCCGCCTTTTGCAAGAGGGTCAGGCTCCCGCCACCGGCACCCACGAAGACGAACTTCGCGTGGCTCACGTGGATGGCGCCGGTTTTCACGTCCTTCGCCTTCACTTCCCAGGTGGTTCCCTTCCGCATCAGGCCGGTAACCCGGTGGCCGGAGGCGATGCCACAGCCGTCCTGGCGAGCCAGCCAATCTAACAACTTTCGGGAGATCGAGCCGAAGTTCACATCCGTACCGCCATCCATCTTCGTCGCGGCGATGGGCACGTCTCCCCTGCCCTCCACCAGCAAGGGTGCCCAGGCGCCGATGGTGGCCGGGTCCGTGCTATATTCGATGCCGTCGAAAAAATGGTGCGCGGCCATCCCCTCGTGGCGGCGCTTCAGGAAGTCCACCATGTCCGCGCCATGCACGAAGCTGAGGTGGGGCACGGGGTTGATGAACTCCGATGGATTTTCGACCATGCCGGTCTCCACGGCATTGGCCCAGAATTGCTTCGAGTGGTCGAACTGCTCGAAGATCTCGATGAGTTTTTGCACGTTCACCGATCCGTCCGGCTCGCGGTTGGGCGTGTAGCTCAACTCGCAGATGCCCGCGTGGCCGGTGCCGGCGTTGTTCCACCCGTCCGAGCTTTCTCGCGCGAGTTCCTCGGTGACCTCATAGACCTGGATGGAAAGAGACGTGTCCAGGCGCTTCAGCATCGCGCCGAGGTTGGCGGACATGACGCCGCTGCCGATCAGGACGACGTCCGGGTTTTCAATGTGCTTGCCGTATTGCATCTGGGATGAACGGGTGAGCATCGCCGCCCGCGGCTATCCCGTCACCTACCTGATTCTGTAGCAAGGTCTTTCGATCCGTTAATCCTCCGAAAAGTGAGGCATAAGGAAAGTACCCGGTCCGCACCGCTGGCGATGGACACACGGAATCCAACTTGTGTCCGGTGGGGTTCGTGGCCAGATTTCCCGCCTTGCACGGTTTCCCTGGTTATGCCCGCCGACGAGTCAATAGATCCGCCCCACGATTCGCCTGGCGATGAAGCCGAAATCCTTTCGTTCCTGAATCGCCTGACCGACGCGGTCCTTGGCCAGACAGACCCTGAAACGATCATCTCGACCGTTGAACGGATGCTCGGGGAATACCTGGGGGTCTCACGGGTTCTGGTGGCGGAGGCCTACGGAGACGGGGAGTCCGTCCTCGTACCGCAAGTATGGTCCGTCCCGGGCATGCCGGCACTGAAGGCAACCCACCGCTTGGCGGACTATGGCGAACGTCTCTTGAAGGACTACCGGGCCGGACGTCCGCACATCCGCAGGGATGCGGTGAAAGAAAACCCGCCCGGGCCGGAACTGGAGGCCCTGCGGGCGGTGGGGGCGGTGGCGGCGATCGATGTGCCGGTTTTGATCGACGGCCGGTTCAAGGCCCTGTTCGTGGTTCACCAGAATTCGCCGCGCGAGTGGACGGATGGGGAAATCACCCTCGTCCGGCAGGTGGCGGACCGCATGGCGGCGGAGGTGGAGCGGGCACGCGCACTGAGGAACGCACAGGAAAGCGAATTCCGGTTCCGACAGATGGCCGATTCCATGCCGCAGATCGTATGGTCCGCAGGTGCCGATGGCGTTCATGATTGGTTCAACCGGCGCTGGTATGACTACACCGGCCTGCCCGAGGGCAAAGTCGGCCCCGAAATCTGGCAACCCACCGTCCTGCCGGATGACATCCCCCTCATCGAAAACGTGAAGGGAGGCGCCATGAGTGCTGGCGAACCTTACACGCTGGAAGTCCGCCTCCGCCGCGGCTCGGACGACATGCCGCGATGGCACCTGGCCCGCGGCGTTCCGGTCCTCGATGCCGACGGCAAGGTGGCACGTTGGTATGGCACCCTGACGGATATCCATGACCAGAAACTCGCCGCGGATGCCGCGCGCGAGGGCGAGATCCGCCTCGCATCCGCACTGGCGGTTGCGGACCTTTCCACCTTCGATTGGAACGTCAGGACGGAGGAAGTCACGATGGATGCCCGCAGCCGCGAGCTTTTCGGATTTGCCCCGGACGTTCCTATCTCCGGGCCGGAAGTGCATTCCCGGATCGACCCGGAAGACCTTCCGCGCGTCTATGCCGCCGCCATGGCCTCGGTGGAGGCCGGGGCACGCCTGGAGATCGAATATACCATCCACCCGCCAGGTGGACCACCCCGCCGGGTGGTCAGCATGAGCGAGGTGGTCAATGGCGCGGATGGCCTTCCGGAGCGCACGTCCGGCGTGTTCGACGATGTTACGGAACTCCGCCGCGCTGAAGCCGAGCGCGAGGAATTCATCCGCACCATCCAGGCGGAACGGGCGAACCTGGCAGCCGTCGTGGAGCAGGCGCCGGCATTCATCTGCGTCTTGCGGGGACCGGATCACGTGCTGGAACTGGCCAATGAGGATTATTACGAACTGATAGGCCGCCGCATCCCCACTGGAAAGGCGATCCGCGAACTCTTGCCCGAGATCGAAGGCCAAGGCTTTTTCGAGATGCTCGACGGGGTTTACCGCAACGGGGAACCGGTCAGCGGGACGGAGGTTCCGGTCGTCGTCGGCCCGGAGGATTCTCTGGATCGCCACCGTTTCATCAATTTCGTCTATCAGCCGCTCATCGGGGCCGACGGGAAAACAAGCGGGATCTTCGTGCACGGGGTGGATGTCACCGAGGCGGTTGGGGCTCGAAAGGCCATCGCGGACAGCGAGCGCCGCCGCCGGAATGCCTTGGATGCGGCCGGAGTCGGAGCCTTCAACATCGACCCGGCGAGCCAGCAATTGGAATCCGATCCCCGCTTCCGTGAGATCTTCGGTGCCACGGGCGACACCCTCGGTTATGAAGAAGCTTTCGCGATCATCCACCCGGACGACCAACAGCGGATCCGGG
>CAXTTX010000430.1:3997-4884 GCA_964247045.1 uncultured Verrucomicrobiales bacterium
TCCCCTCCCTTATGCGGAGGAATACCGGGTCATTCACCCGGATGGATCCTTGCATTGGGTGGCGGCCCGCGGCGGGGCGACCTACGAGGGAACCGGTGCGGACCGGCGGTTGGTAAGCTTCGACGGCACCGTGGCGGACATCACCTCCCGGAAACAGGCCGAGGAAGAACTCGCGTTTCAAAGGCACCGCCTCGAGTTGATTTTCCGCGAGTCCCCGGCCGCGATGGCGCTATGGCGCGGTGAGGATTTGGTCTTCGAATACGTCAACCCCCACTATCAGGCCTTGTTCGGAGACCGGGAACTGGTTGGTAAACCGCTGTTGGAAGCGCTGCCTGAACTGGAGGGTCAGGAATTTGGAGACTTGCTCCGCAAGGTAATGCGAACCGGCGAGCCATTCACGGGCCGCGAGATGCTCGCGCGCCTTTCTCGGGGGACGGGCGCACCGGTGGAAGATATTTATTTCGATTTCACCTATCTCCAGGTGCTCGACCCGGATGGCCGGCCGTGGGGCGTCTATGACCATGCCGTGGACGTCACCGACCGCGTGCTCGCCCGGAAAGAGCTGGAGACGAGCCAGGAAAAGCTGCGCCAGGCGCTTTCAGAAAGGCAATCCTTGCTGGACGCCGAACGAGCCGCTCGCGGCGACGCGGAACAGGCGGGCCGCATGAAGGACGAGTTCCTCGCCACCCTTTCGCACGAGTTGCGCACGCCGCTGAATGCCATCGTCGGCTGGACACAGATCCTCCAGATGATGCCGGAGCAACCGGAAAGGCTCGTCGATGGGTTGGCCGTCATTGCCCGCAACGCGAAGGCCCAGACTCAGATCATCGAGGACATCCTGGACATGAGCCGCATCGTCAGCGGCAAGTTGAGGCTGGATGTGCAGC
>CAXTTX010000431.1:0-4878 GCA_964247045.1 uncultured Verrucomicrobiales bacterium
GCGACCATCGAGATCATCCGTGAATTCATCTACCCGACCGAATACGAACCCCCGGAACTTCCGAACAGCGTGGGTGCCACATCTTCCGGCTTCGGTGGAATCGGCGGCCTTGGCGGTGGCGGACAGTCTTCCTTCCCGGTAACTCCCGCGACTCCGACCGCCTTTGACACCCGTAATACGGGTGTCACGTTGGAAATCGAGCCCACCATTGGTGACAATGACTTCGTTATCGATCTCCGCTTCGTGCCGGAAATCGTCGAGTTCGAAGGCTTCATCAACTACGGTAGCCCGATCCAGTCGCCTTCCACGGATGCCCTTGGCAACCCCGTCACCTCGATCATCACGGAGAACCGCATCGAAATGCCGGTCTTTTCGTCCCGCCGGGTCAACACCCAGCTTACCATCTATGATGGTTACACGGTTGCGGTCGGTGGCCTGATGCGCGAGGACGTGCAGAACGTCGAGGACAAGGTGCCGATTCTCGGCGACCTCCCGATCATCGGCCGTCTCTTCCAGACCAAGGCGGAGAACCGGATCAAGAGCAACCTGATTATCTTCGTCACCGCCCAGATCATCGACGCCACCGGACGACCACTCCGCGGTTCGGATGCGGCTGCCCCGCAAACCCCCGTCTCTACAGATGGTGGAATGCCCGCGGATGGCACCGTGCTGCCGACCCCTGTCGATCTTCCGAACTGATCCGCAGGACAGGCTGAATGCTTCATGGCGGGCGGAGGAGAAATCCTCCGCCCGCTTCTTTTTGCCCTCGTTTTGCCTGATTCGGTCCTTGATCGCCCTCCCGCTCCTCCCATCCTCGGACGCATGAAGGCCATGGTGCTGACCGGGGGGATTGCCTGTGGGAAATCCACGGCCTGCCGGATGTTGCGCGACAACATTCCGGGCCTCGTCATTTTCGATAGCGATGCGGAGGTCCACCACTTGCTGGAAAAGGATCCCGCCGTGGCGGCAAGCATCGAGAATCTGTTCGGGAAGGAGGCCTTGGCTGCGGACGGGGCGGCGGACCGCTCGTTTTTGCGTGAAAGGGTCTTCAATGACCCGGTTTCCCGGCGGCAATTGGAGGAGATTTTGCATCCCCGGGTCCGTCAGGAATGTCTTGATTCCCTCCGCAGCGCTGCTAAGAATGGGGCGGAGTTATTCGTCGCGGATGTTCCGCTCTTTTTTGAGACGGGACTCGATTTCGGCCAATCCCATGTGCTCGTTGTCGCTTCTTCCCGGCTCACCCAGGTCCAGCGGCTCAAGGCGCGCAATGGTTTTGATGACCCACTGATCGATTCGATCCTCGCCGCCCAGCTTCCGGTTCAGGAAAAGATGGCCCTCGCGGACATCGTCTTCTGGAACGAAGGCCCGCCGGCCGTGCTCCTCTCCCAAGTCCGCCGTTTTTCCCAAGCATTTCTCATGACCGCCCCGCCTGAATCCGAAGCCGCCACACCCGCGGCCGTCGCAGAAGCCCCTGCCTTGCCCGTCTCCATCGACATCAACCAGTTCCGCCTGAAGTCCCTCTCGGAACTCCAGGCCATGGCGGAGGCCGTGCCCGCGAGGATCCAGGGGGGTATTCCGAAAAGCCAGCTCGTTTACGAACTGCTCTGCTTCTACGGCCACGAGGGTTCCGGCATGGTTTGTGAGGGAATTCTCGAACAGGCCAAGGACAACTTCGCCATGCTCCGCGACGAGCGCCGCAGCTTCCGCCCCAGCCAGGATGACATTCACGTCAGCTCCAACCTGCTGCGCGATCACGGCCTGCGCATCGGCCAGAAGATCAAGGTCCGCGTCCGCGCGCCCCGCGAGCGGGACAAGTATCTCTCAGGCTTCGAGGTCATCGAAATCGAGGGCGTGCCCGCCGCCGATTTCCAGGCGCGGAAGGAGTTCGACAAGCTCACCCCGCTTTTTCCGGATGAGCGGATTCACCTGGAAGGGGAGGGTATCGATTTTCTCGGCGTCCGCGCCATCGACCTCATCGCCCCGCTCGGCAAGGGCCAGCGTGGCATCATCGTCGCCCCGCCCCGGGGTGGCAAAACCATCCTCCTCAAGCAGATCGCCCGTGCCATCCGGAAAAATCATCCCGATGCCGAGCTGGTGGTGCTCTTGTTAGACGAGCGCCCGGAGGAAGTCACGGATTTCGAGGAAACGGTCGATTGCCCGGTTTTCGCTTCCACCTTCGATGAATCTCCCAAGCGCCACGCGCAGGTGGCGGATCTCGTGCTGGAGCGTGCCAAGCGCCTGGTGGAACTCGGCAAGGACGTGATCCTCCTGCTCGACAGCCTCACCCGCCTCGCCCGTGGGCATAACTCCGCCATGCAGGGCGGGCCCATCGGTTCCGGTGGTGTCAGCCCCGTGGCATTGCAAAAATCCCGCAAGTTCTTCGGCACTGCCCGCAACGTGGAAGAGGGCGGCTCCCTGACGATTCTCGCCACCGCTCTCGTTGAAACCGAAAGCCGTCTCGATGACGTGGTTTTCGAGGAGTTCAAGGGCACCGGCAACATGGAAGTACGGCTCGACCGGGAGTTGGCCGAGCGCCGGGTTTTCCCCGCGATCCACATTCCGCAGTCCGGCACCCGTAACGACGACCGCCTCTATCATCCGGACGAATTCCTCAAGGTGGTGGACATCCGCCGCCAGCTCGCCCAGTTGCCCATCGGCGACGCCATCGAGACCCTCTTGTCCAATCTCAAGGCGACGAAATCCAACGCGGAATTGTTGCTGCGCGGCCTCCGCTGAGATGAGGAAATAGCCCGGCGGGAAGGGCCCGCCGGAGCGGTGATTTGGCACTGGAAAACCCGTGTTTTTCCAGCAACTGCTTCATTGACACTGCCATGGCGGATGCATAGCCTCCCGCGCCTTGGGCTGGGCCGGCCACGTTTTTTTTCCGGGTTTCCAGCATTCAACGCTCCTAACTCGATATCACCACAACGATGGCAACCAAAAAGAAGGTGGCGAAAAAAGCCGCCAAGAAAAGCGCTCCAAAAGCCTCCAAGCCCGCGGCCAAAAAAGTAGCCGCGAAGAAAACCGCGAAGAAGGCTGTGGCCAAAAAGGCCGTGGCGAAGAAGCCCGCTGCCGGCAAGAAGACCAAGTATGTTTATACCTGGGGTGCCGGAAAGGCTGACGGCAACGGAGGCATGAAGCCACTTCTCGGCGGCAAGGGCGCCAACCTCGCGGAAATGACCCGCATTGGTCTGCCGGTGCCTCCGGGGTTCACCATCACCACCGACGTCTGTACTTACTACTACGCAAACCGTAGGAGCTATCCCGCTTCCCTCCAGGCGGAGATGGAATCCGGTGTGAAGAACATGGAGAAGATCATGGGCGCGAAGTTCGGTGATGCGAAGGGCATGCCGCTTCTCGTGGCCGTCCGCTCCGGCGCGCGTGACTCGATGCCGGGCATGATGGATACCATCCTCAACCTCGGCCTCAACGACCAGACCGTCCTTTCGCTCGCAAGCGCCACCAAGAACGAGCGCTTCGCATGGGATTGCTATCGTCGCTTCATCCAGATGTACGGCGACGTCGTCCTCGGCGTGCAAAAGGCCGAAGGCGAGGATCACGAGCCTTTCGAGGTCGTCATCGAGACCTTCAAGCACGAGACCTATCACAAGGAGATCATCGACTCCGACCTGACGGCCGCCGACCAGAAGGAACTGGTCAAGCGTTTCAAGGCCCTTGTCAAGGACCGCACCGGCAAGGTGTTCCCGAACGACCCCTGGGACCAGCTCCGCGGTGCCGCGGGCGCCGTGTTCGGTTCCTGGATGAACGACCGCGCGATCGTTTATCGCCGCAAGTACAACATCCCCGCCGAATGGGGCACGGCCGTCAACGTGCAGGCCATGGTCTATGGAAACACCGGCGACACCTCCGGTTCCGGTGTTGCCTTCACCCGCGACCCTGCCAACGGCAAAAACGAATTCTGGGGTGAATACCTCATCAACGCCCAGGGCGAGGACGTCGTCGCCGGCGTCCGCACTCCGGAAAACGTCAGCACCCTCAAGGCCGCGCTTCCGAAGCCTTATGCCGAGCTGATGAAGGTTCGCAAGATCCTCGAAAGCCACTTCAAGGACGTGCAGGACATCGAGTTCACGGTGCAGGAAGGCAAGCTGTTCATGCTGCAAACCCGCAATGGCAAGCGCACCGCCGCCGCCTCGCTCAAGTTCTCCATGGACATGGTGAAGGAAAAGCTCATCGACTGGGAAACCGCCATCCTGCGCAACCCCGCCGAACAGCTTGAGCAGCTCCTCGCCCCGATCTTCGATCTCGCCGATGTCGCGAAGGCCAAGACCCTCGCCACGGGCCTTCCCGCCGGTCCGGGTGCCGCATCCGGCAAGATCTATCTGAATGCCGATCGCGCGGTGCTCGCCGAAGCACGCGGTGAGAAGGTTCTCCTCGTCCGCACCGAGACCAGCCCGGAAGACCTCCGCGGTATGATCGCGGCGGAAGGCATCCTGACTTCCAAGGGTGGTGTTTCCTCCCACGCGGCGCTCGTCGCCCGTCAAATGGGCAAGGTCTGCGTTTGCGGAGCGGGCGGAGTCGACATTGACTACGACAAGAAAACCGTCACCGCGGCCGGCCAGACCTTCAAGGAAGGCGACTACATGAGCATCGACGGCACCAGCGGCAAGGTCTTCGGCGGCGAGCTGAAAACCGCCCCGTCGGAAATCATTTCCGGCATCGTCAGCGGTGACAAGGCGGCGATGGCCACCGAGAAGTTCAAGGGCTTCCAACAGCTCATGAAGTGGTGTGAACAGGCGACCCGCATGGCGGTCCGCACCAACGCCGACACGCCGGAGCAAACCCGCATCGCATTGGCCTTCGGCGCGAAAGGCATCGGCCTCACCCGCACCGAGCACATGTTCTTCGAGGGCGACCGAA
>CAXTTX010000432.1:0-4873 GCA_964247045.1 uncultured Verrucomicrobiales bacterium
CCTGTTCCTGGTCTTCAATCACGTCAAGGTCGGGGACTTCGGGCTGGCGAAACTGGTCGGCGGGGAAGACCTGCCGGAAGCCGCGGAATCCATCTCCGGAACGGATTTCACCGAGGTAGGGAAGGTGATGGGGACCCCGGCCTATATGGCGCCGGAGCAACTGGCGAATCCGCTGGAGGTGGATCACCGCGCGGACATCTATGCGCTGGGCGTGGTCTTCTATCAGATGCTGACCGGTGAACTGCCGGGGAAGGAACTGCAACCGCCGTCGCGGAAGGTGCGCATCGACGTGAGGCTGGACGACATCGTCCTGCAGGCCCTGGAGCAACGGCCGGAGATGCGTTTCCAACAGGCGAGTGTGATGAAGACGCGGGTGGAGGAAGCGGAACAGGGTGCGGCCGCGCCGCCCGTCGCAAGGGAGGGAAGGAAACCGCTCAATGCCTGGAAATGGCTGGTACTTCCAAATGCGGTGGTGGTTGCGTTGTTGATCTTCTGGTTGGCGGGACCGAGGAAGTGGGAAACCGGGGCAAAAAGCAATGGAACCGGGACACAAGTAGTGGCAGGAAACCCGACGGTCCTGCCCGCGGCACAGGAGAAAGTTTCCGCGTCCAGTGCAGAACTCAAGGCAACGGATGATTCAGGAATCCAGGCTCCGGGGGAAAGTCCACGGGCAACACCTGAATCGTCCGCACCGGTGCCTTCCGTCGCCTTGGCGAGAGAAAAACTGCTAGCCCAGCTCATCGCGGATGAGACGCGTCACAATCAAATCGCGAATGAATACGTCTCGTTATGGCTAGATACCGTGTCGATGGAGTCGTCCGGCTTGGGCGAGGCGCATCCGTCCCGGCACCTGGCGGTGAAGAGACTGGAAAATTTCAAGAGCCTGCATCCAGACCTGCCGGATGCCCGTTGCGTTGCCCTTGTGAAGGAACGGCGCGAGGGTCTCGCCCTCCGGGTCATGGATTCATCAGTGTCTGGTCTTGGGGAGAAGCATCCTTCGATTGCACCTTTGCAGGCGCAACTGGCGGCGGTGGACCGGTTCTTGTCGGAAAACGGCGGGACGGCGCCATTGCGGGATACCCGAAAGGCATCCCCTTCCGCGACCGCGGATTCACCTTCGGGCAAACTTCACCTGTCCGCCGTGATCCGGGCCGATGGCAGCATCATCCAGGATGGTAAGGAGATCACGCTGCCGGTGTTTGGGGAAAAGCTGCGGAGCCTCGTTCTTCAGGAAAAGGACCTGTCTTTGCAATTGCTCGCGTCCCCGCGCGTGCCCTATCGGCGGGTTGTCGAGATGCTTGAGTTTTGTAGGCAAGCGGGGGTGGCGGACATCTCCTTTGCCGCGGAAAACGAGCAAACCCTGACGGTCGGGACCTCCGGGGCTGGCGAGAAGGAAACAAAAATTGAAGACGGGGAAAAGCAACCCGACCCGAAAAAGGCCGCGGACACGGGAAAGGAGGCCTCCGCGCTGCTCTGGCTCGCGATTATCGACACGGGGAGATACGACGAAGCCTACCGACAATCAGCCAAGATCGTGCTGAAGTCGGCGACGGAGGAACAGTGGATCGGCCTGATGGAACGATTCCGCAAGCCGCTGGGGGCGCTCGTCACGCGCAAATTCCTGAAGCTGGAGGAAGCGAAATCCTTGCCGGGGGCCCCGGACGGGGAATACCGCGTGACGCAGTTTGAAACGGAATTCGCGGGCAAGAAAGCGGCTGTTGAAACGGTCGCCTTCATGAAAGATGAGGACGGGAGATGGAAGTCCTGCGGTTACTATATCCGTTGAAGAATACCATGAAGACTTTCTATTCCGCACGTTGGAGCCGCTTGCTGATCATGGTTTCCGCCGTCATGACAATTCTTCTGATAGGCGTGAGCATCGGCCTCGTTTCGTGGAAACCGGCCGGTTTCCACGTCCATTGGCTTTCCGGGCTGCCGCTGCTCGTGCTGGTGGCAAGCCTGCCATTCGTGATTTGTGGATATACCGTGATGGATGACGCGATCCTGATCCGGCGGCTTTGCTGGGAAACCCGTTTACCACTCACGGGGCTTGAATCCGTCACCCACGTGCCGGACGCGATGCGCGGCAGCCTGCGGCTGTGTGGCAACGGCGGGATGTATTCGTTCACCGGGTTCTACTGGAACAAATCGCTGCGGAGCTACCGGGCGTTCGTGACGGATACGAGGCGGACGGTGGTGCTGAAATTCCGTGGCAAGACCGTGGTGGTTTCCCCGGAGGACCCGGAGGAATTTGCCAAGCAACTGGAAACAAGAGTGGGACTGGTCCCGATGACGGCATGACTTCAACCGGCCAGAGAACCGCGATGGCGGGCGATATCTTCCACACCACGCGCTGGACACTGGTCCTCGCCGCGGGGCGGCCCGGTGGTGTCGTTGCGGACGAGGCCTTCGGTGAGCTCTGTTCCGCGTACTGGTTTCCGCTGTATGCGTATGTGAGACGGCGCGGCCACGGCAAGGAGGACGCGGAGGATCTGACGCAGGCGTTCTTCGCAAGGCTGCTGCAGAGCCGGGAATTTTCAGGACTCGATGCGGACAAGGGGCGGTTCCGCGCCTACCTGCTCGCATCCTTGAAAAACTTCCTGGCAAACCATCATGACCGGTCGATGACACGGAAACGGGGCGGTGGAGTGATTCATTTCCCGCTCGATTGGCAGGATGCGGACAGCCGGTTCCAAATCGCCGACACCTCCGGGCCTTCACCCGATGTGGCCTTCGACCGCGAATGGGCGCTAGCCCTGTTGGAACGCGTGGTGCCACGCTTGCGGGAGGAATTCGCGGCCGAGGGAAAAGCGGAGCGTTTCGACCAACTGAAGGGCTTCCTCACTTTGGGAAAAGGAGAGGTTTCCTATGCGGAGCCTGCCGCGGAACTCGGGATGAGTGAAAGCGCGCTAAGGGTGGCCGTTCACCGGATGCGGAAGCGCTACCGGCAGCTCTTGCGGGACGAGGTCGCCCAGACCTTGTCCGATCCGGCGATGGTGGCGGAGGAATTGTCCGTTCTGCTGGGTGCGTTCACGGCCGGCTAGCCGGAATGGGGGGTGGACGGGGGCATCCGCGGCAATGTAGGGTGGCGCGTGCTTCCTTGGTTTTCCGACAACCGATTCCCGCTCTACCTCGCGCCGATGGCCGGGGTGACGGACATGATTTTCCGCCAGATCTGCAAGGAACTGGGCGCCGATGTGATGGTGACCGAGTTTGTCTCCGCGGAGGGGATCATGCAGGCGGATGACCGGACGCGGAAATATACGGAATTCACCGACAGCCAGCGGCCGGTAGGGGTGCAGCTTTTCGGCGCCGACGGCAAGCGGATGGGGGAGGCAGCGAAGAAGATCATTGACTGGAAGCAGCCGGATTTCATCGATATCAATTTCGGGTGCCCGGTGAACAAGGTGGTTGCGCGGAATGGCGGATCGTCCCTGCTGAAGGATTGCCCGGTGCTGGCCTCGGTGGCGGCGGGCGTGGCGGAAGCGGTGGGGAATCAGGTGCCGGTGACGGCCAAGATCCGCATCGGCTGGGATGAGACGACGATCAATGCGGTGGAAGTGGCGAAAATCCTGGAGGACAGCGGTATGCAAGCCATTGCCGTGCACGGCAGGACTCGTGCCCAGGGATACGGTGGCGAGGCAAATTGGAACGTGATCGACGCCGTGGCGCGGGCCGTTTCGGTGCCGGTCATCGGCAATGGCGACCTGACCTGCGGCGCGGATATTGTGCGACGGAAGGACGAGACGGCGGTTTCCGGCGTGATGATCGGCCGCGCGGCAATGCAGAATCCGTGGATTTTCCGCGAGGCGAAGCATTTCGTGGAGACTGGCAAGGTGCTCCCCGAGGTGGATGAAGAGGAGCGCTGGGAACTTGTCGTCCGGCATTGCAAGCTGGCCGTGGAGAGGGGGAAGAACGGCAACGAGAAGCAGACGCTGACGGCCATGAGGTCGCGTTTGATGGCTTACTGCAAGGGATTCCCGGGGGCCAAGGAACTGCGGCAGAAGCTTTGCCACGTGTCCTCGGTGGCTGAAGTCGAGGATCTTGCGGCGGCCTCCCTCCTGAAACAAGTAGTGTTCTCCGGGTTGTGATTTTGAGGGGTGGGTGTAAGTTCACGTTCGGGCGGGTCGTTGTGGGAGGGGTCATGGTGGGAACCGCCTGCCAACCCATTTGTGATGAGATTGCCCTTTTTTACCGTACTTTCCTTGTTTGCAGCCGGTCTGGTGACCGGATGCGGAAAATCGTCAGGCCTCGTGAAGCGCGCGGAGGTATCGACGTCTGCCGCACATCCGGTTTCGTTCAATGAATCGATCCAGCCGATTCTCTCGGAGAATTGCTACCATTGCCATGGTCCGGATTCGGGAACGCGGGAGCCGAAAAAAGAACCACTGAGGCTGGATCGCGAGAAGTTCGCGTTCCAGAAGCGGGAGGATGGGAATCCGGTCATCGTCAAGGGCGATGCAGGGGCCTCGCTGCTGGTGCGGCTGATCAAGTCCAAGGACCCGAAGGAGGTGATGCCGCCGACGGAGTCCCACAACAAGCAACTCACGCCCGAGCAGATCGCGCTGGTGGAGCGGTGGGTGAACGAGGGCGCGGTCTATCAGGAGCATTGGTCTTTCATTCCGCCGGAGCGGCCGGTGGTGCCGCCGGTGACTCACCCCGAAAAAGTGGAGAATCCGGTGGATGCGTTCATCCAGGAGAAACTGGCGGGAGCGGGCCTCACACCGGCTCCCGTGGAAGACCCGCGCGTGCTGATCCGGAGGGCGACTCTCGACCTAACAGGATTGCTGCCGGAAGCGGCGGATGTCGAGGCTTTCGCGAAGGATCCGTCCGATGCCGCCTACAAGGCCTACATGGAAAAGCTTTTCGCCAG
>CAXTTX010000433.1:0-1840 GCA_964247045.1 uncultured Verrucomicrobiales bacterium
AGGCACCCATCAGTTCCGTTCCCGCCGCATCCAGGCCGATCGCGCTCAGCAGCGTCGGCGTCAGCCCGAAGCGCCGCACCGCCATCGCGATGTTCATCGCCACCCCGCCCGGCAGCCGCGTGATCCTCCCCGGAACATCCGCACCATGTTGCATGGGCACCGGCGACCGGCCGATCACATCCCAGAGGACGGCCCCGATGCAAATGATGTCAGGCGCGGTCCCGGCCAAAATTCAAATTTCCGTGAGGATGTGGTTGAAGGTTTCACTCGGCCGCAGGGCAGGGGAGGCCTTGGAATCTTCCGGCTGATAGTAGCCGCCGATGTCCACCGGCTTGCCTTGCACCGCCAGCAGTTCCGCCACGATCTTGTCCTCGTTGATCCGCAGGTTCTCCGCCACCGGGGCGAAAATAGCCTGCATTTCGAGGTCGTCCGTCTGCTCCAGCAGCGCTTCCGCCCAGTAGAGCGCCAGATAGAAATGCGAGCCACGGTTGTCGATGGTGCCCAGCTTGCGGCCCGGCGAACGGTCGTTCTCCAGGAACTTGCCGGTCGCCGCATCCAGAGTCTCAGCCAGCACCTTCGCGCGCGGCAGCTTGAAGGTCTCCGCGATGTGCTCGAAGCTCGGCGCCAGCGCGAAGAACTCGCCCAGCGAATCCCAGCGCAGGTAATTCTCCTCCACGAACTGCTCCACATGCTTCGGTGCGGAACCACCCGCACCCGTTTCGAACAAGCCGCCGCCATTCATCAGCGGGACGATCGAAAGCATCTTCGCCGACGTGCCGACCTCCAGGATCGGAAAAAGGTCCGTGAGATAATCGCGCAGCACGTTGCCCGTCACCGAAATGGTGTCCTTGCCCTGCACGATGCGCTCCAGCGAGAACTTGCACGCCTCCGCCGGTGCCAGCACCTTGATCTCCAGTCCGCTGGTATCGTGGTCCTTCAGATACTTCTCCACCTTCGCCAGGATCTGGCTGTCGTGGGCCCGGCTCTTGTCCAGCCAGAACACCGCCGGGTCACCCGTCGCCCGCGCGCGTTTCACCGCCAGCTTCACCCAGTCCTGCACCGGCGCATCCTTCGTCTGGCAGGCCCGCCAGATGTCGCCCGCTTCCACCTCGTGGCTCAGCAGCACCTTGCCCGAGGCATCGGTCACCGTCACGGTGCCCTTGGCCGGAATTTCAAAGGTCTTGTTGTGCGAGCCGTATTCCTCCGCGGCCTGCGCCATCAGCCCCACGTTCGGCACCGATCCCATGGTCTTCGGGTTCAGCGCGCCGTTCGCCTTGCAGAAATCGATCGTCGTCTGAAAGACACCCGCATAGCAACTGTCCGGGATGACCGCCAGCGTGTCTTCCGTCTTGTTGGACGCGTTCCACATCTTGCCGCCCGCGCGGATCATCGCCGGCATCGAGGCATCCACGATGACATCGCTCGGCACGTGCAGGTTGGTGATACCCTTGTCGGAGTTCACCATCGCCAGCGCCGGACCGCTTTCATAGGCCGCCTGGATGTCCTTCTCGATCTCCGCCTTCTTGTCCCCCGGCAGCTTCTCCAGCTTGGCGATCAGGTCGCCGAATCCGTTGCGGAAATCCACTCCCAGTTCCTTCAGCGTCGCCTCGTGCTTCGCCACCACATCCTTGAAAAACACCTCCACCGCGTGGCCGAAGATGATCGGGTCGGAGACCTTCATCATCGTCGCCTTCATGTGCAGCGAGAAGAGCACCTTGTCTTCCTTCGCCTTCGTGATCTGCCCGGCGAGGAAATCCACCAGCGCCGCCTTGCTCAGGAAAGTCGCATCCAGGATCTCACCGGCCTTCAGCGGCGTGCTGGCCTTGAGCACCGTCACGGA
>CAXTTX010000433.1:1850-2326 GCA_964247045.1 uncultured Verrucomicrobiales bacterium
GTCCTTCAGCGGGGTGGATTCCTTCAGCACCTTCGTCGTGCCGTCGGCACCCTTGAACTCGATCTTCACATCCGTCGCCGCATCGACCGTCACCGATTTCTCATTCGAGAAAAAATCGCCCTTGCCGCCCATCGTTCCCACCGTCGTTTTCGAATCCTTGCTCCACGCACCCATCGAGTGCGGATGCTTCTTGGCGTAGTCCTTCACCGCCTTCGGCGCGCGCCGGTCGGAGTTGCCCTCGCGCAGCACCGGGTTCACCGCGGATCCCATCACCCTCGCGTAGCGGGCCTTGATGTCCTTCTCGGCATCGGTCTGGGGATTCTCTGGAACATCGGGGAGTTTGTAGCCCTTGGCCTGCAATTCCGCCACCGCTGCCTTGAGCTGCGGCACGGAGGCCGAAATGTTCGGCAGCTTGATGATGTTGGCTTCGGGCGTCGTCGCGAGCTTGCCGAGTTCGGCGAGGTCATCGCTCACCG
>CAXTTX010000433.1:2336-4863 GCA_964247045.1 uncultured Verrucomicrobiales bacterium
CCAGGGCGTCGTCGATCCGCTGGCCTTCCTCCAGGAATTCCGGGAAATTCGCAATAATCCGGCCCGCCAGCGAAATATCCCGCGTCTCCACCGAGATTCCGGAATGCTTCGTGAACGCCTGGACGATGGGCAAAAACGAATAAGTGGCGAGCGCGGGTGCTTCGTCGGTCTTGGTGTAGATGATGGTGGGAGACGCTGGCATGGTTTTGGCTGAGTGGAATGCGACGGTCGTTTAGGCCATCCACAGGCGGCGGTCAAAAGCATTTGCTTCGCCAATCTCCACTCTTAAAAAGGCTGGCACCTTTATCCTTAAAGGTCCGGTTGGGGCAGCTCCCTCCACCCGGGACGGGCCAAGGTCCGGAAACAGGCTGACCCCGGCCGCGAACCGGTCTGGATTGCCGTTCCCCGGCGCATTCTTGCACTGGCACCAACGAATTTTCAGAACAGAACCTGAAAGATCACCCTTGCAAACAAGCGATGTGAACAACTTCGGACCACCCTTGGAAAACGGCTTTTCATTCACAGGATTCCTTCTTTGGGAATTCCGCGATCACGTATGGCGGGTCATCTGGGGTCTTTCCCTACCTCCCCGGAAGTTATCCCCAGTGTTACGCCTGATTTAAGCGTTCGATTGATTTATTCGCCGCTGAAAATAAACGGGTTGGAAAGTTTTCTTCGCATTGCTCGCGATTGTTGCCAAGTTGTTCACATCCCCTGAATGCCGTTCCTTTGAATACACTATGGGGAAAAGGGTAGGGGAAAGCCCGACGAAGTGCATAAAAGTGTTTTGGACACCCAATGTGAATAACTTGGGAAGATCTCCGCTTTGGGGCCCGTGGAACGCCCGTGAAATCGTCAAAAAGTCCCCTGGCACCGGATTTTTCGGGCAGCCCATGACAGGGGATGCTTGGCCCTCCGCGATCCCGCCTCCTGATAGGGTCCCCGCCGTGCCGGAATGGTCCTTTCTTTCCGCTTTACGCAAGGGCTTCCGCCCTTCAGACAAGTGCCCCGCCGCATGGAGACTTCCTGCGGCCCGACCCATCGAAATCCATTATATCAATCATCCCTCATGGACCTCCAAATCTCCACCCTCTGTGACTTCGCGGCCGACTACAATGGCAAGCTCGTCATCTCCGGAACCTTCGACACGCTTGCCGCCCGCGCCGTCCCGGTGGTCCACCCGTCCTGCGCCCTCGCCATGCGCTTCTGTTTCACCCCGGAAGACGCCGGCCGCCACAAGCTTTCCATCAACATCATCAACGAGGACGGCGAATCCCTCGACCCGAACAACATGCCCATCGAGCCGGAGTTCGAGGTCCAGCTTCCCAAGAACGTCCCCTTCCTGACACGCAACATCGTCATGAACCTGCAAGGCCTCCGCTTTGAAACGGCAGGCATCTACTCCATCGACATCGGTTGCGACGACGAGATCCTCATGCGCCTGCCCCTCCGCATCGTCCAGGTGACGCAGGGCCCGAATGGCGAAACTCAGATGGCGTGATCCTCCGGCATGGTGTAGTCCATACCCCATGCCAGACACCTCTTTCTTTTCTTGTGCCCTCGTCACCGGTGCTTCCGCCGGCCTTGGCGAGGAATACGCCCTCCAGATCGCGCCACGGGTCGGCAAGCTCGTGCTCGTGGCGCGCCGGGAGGACCGCCTGGCGGAACTGGCGGACCGCATCCGCGTCCGCTTCCCCCATGTGGCCGTCGCCGTGTTCGCGGTGGACCTGAATTCGCGTGAGGAGCGCGAACGGCTCGTTAAAACCCTCGGCGAGCGCGGCTTCAAACCCGACCTCCTCGTCAACAACGCCGGCCTCGGCGACTACGGCGAGTTCGCCACTGCCGATTGGGAAAAACTCCAGGCCATGCTTCGCGTCAATATCGAGGCGCTCACCCACCTGACGCATCTCCTCGTGCCCGAAATCATCCGGCGGGGTGGGGGAGCCATCATCAACGTCAGTTCGCTCGCCAGCCTCTTGCCCATGCCGGACTTCGCCGTCTACGCCGCCACCAAGGCCTACGTCACCAGTTTTTCCGAAGCCCTGCGCATCGAGCTGAAGGAACATCAAATCCCCGTCCTCGCCGTCTGCCCCGGCCCCGTTAGGACCGAGTTCGGCCAGGTCTCCCGCCGCTCCCCGGATTCTCCCGGCATGCCCGCCAACAAGGCCTTCTACGTCCCGAAGGAACAAGTCGTCGCCGAGTCCCTCTGCGCCCTCGACCGCAACTGCGCCCGCGTCTACCCCGGCCTCAAGATCGCCCTCGCCGCCCTCGCCATCTCCGCCCTCCCCATCGTCGTCCTCCGCCTCGCCATGAGCTTCCGCCCCCGCAGGTCATAGCACTGCAACCGGCTCTTCCGGAGCCGCAGCGACGTGGCGGAGCGAGGACGCCCTCGTCCTCGTCAACCGTTTGCCACCTTTACGTCATCCATCGTCTCTACCTCCTGCCGCCCCCTCTTCGGAGCGCAGCGACTAGGGAGCGGGGACGCTGTAAAGACTGGAGACATCGTTTACACCTGTTCGGAGACATC
>CAXTTX010000434.1:0-4861 GCA_964247045.1 uncultured Verrucomicrobiales bacterium
GGATGATCAGATGCCTTTCGAAGAGCGCCCGCACTGTTTCAGGCAGGAAAAGGTCGGTGGCATATTCGATGGTGAGCTGCTGCCGGTCCTTGAGGACGGTGAGGAGAAGGCTGAGGTCGAATTGAACCGCGCCGCGATGGGCGACGAAGGGCCTGCATTCCACGCCTTCCTGCCAGGTTTCCGCGACCGGAATTTCCTGATAGTCGAACATCACCTGGGCGAGTGGCGACTGGTTGCCCGCGCGGTCGGGTTTCACGGCGTCGATGATCTTCTCGAAGGGGGCGTCCTGGGCCGCCTGCATTTCGAAGGTCGCCTCGCGCACGCGGTCCAGCAGGCTGGAGAAGGTTTCGCCGGGATCCAGTCCGAGGCGGAAGGGCAGGGTGTTGACCAGGGTGCCGACGAGGTCGCCTGCTTCGAAGTGGTTCCGGTTGGCCACGGGAATTGCCACGATCAGATCGTCCCCGCCGCCATGTCTTCCCAACAGAAGCAGGAAAGCCGCGAGGTGAACCATGAAGGGGGTGCAACGGTGGGTTTTCGCCAAGGCGGTGACACGATTGCAGAGTTCCGCGGGGATCGCGCTTTCGATGGCGCCGCCATTCGAGGTGGGTCTCGCGGGGCGCGGGAAATCCGTGGCCAGAGGCATGACTCCGGGATGGCCGGCGAGGCGTTTCTGCCAATAGGCGATCTGATCGTCCACGGCTCCGCTGTCGATCCATTGGCGATGGCAGGCGGCGTAGTCGAGGTAGTTGGGCGTGCCTGTCAACAGCGGCGGCAGTGGCTTGCCCTGGCACAACAGGGCGTAGGCATCGGAAATCTGTCCCGCGAGAAGGCGCAGGGACCATCCATCCGCCACGATGTGGTGGACGCTGATGGCCAGCACATGGCGGTCGCTGGCGCAGGTGACGATGCAGACGCGGATGGGGGAAACTTCCGCCAGCTTGAAGGGCTGCCTCGCGAAATTTGTCAGAAGCTCCTGCAGCACGGCTTCGTCGTCCGCGGCGTGGCGCCGGATGATCTGCTTCCGGTCCTGAGAGACGGTGACCCAAGGCTGGCCGTCGCGGGTGCCATGGCGGCTGCAAAGAATGTCGTGGCGGGCAATCACCTCGCGCACGGATTGGTCGAGGGCGTCGATATCCAGCGGGCCGCGGAATTCAAGCGAGCCGAAGACATGATAGGCGGCGCTTTCCGGGTTCAACTGGTGGAGGAACCACATCCGTTCCTGGGAATGGGTGAGGATGTTGGAGTCCGTCCCTGAGCCGGCGATGATCGGCGGCAGCGCTGGTTTTGCCTTGCCGCGTTTTTCCAGGAGAACCGCGATCCCAGCGAAGGAACGCGCGGAGAACAACTCGCCCAGCGAGAGCGCGGCACCTGTTCTCGACTGCAACACCGCGGCGAGCCGGGTGGTTTCCATCGAGTTCATTCCGAAGTTGATCAAGTCCTCGTCCGCATTGGCTCGGCCCCGCCCGGTCACCTCGCGAGCACAGTCCAATAAAATCTCCAGCATCGCCGCATCCGCGGGTGTGGCTGCCGGGTCGATCCCATCGTCGTGCAAGGGTTTCAGCCTGCCTTCCGTAAGGGCTTCCGCGCAGGCACCGCGGCGGATCTTGCCGCTGGTGGTCCGGGGCAAGAGGCCCGCTTTCACGATCACGATACGGCCGATGGAAACCTCCAGGGCTTCACCGATCGCATGGCGGAGGTTTTGGCAAAGCTCGGCCCAACTTTCCGGCTTCGAGGACTGCGCCTCGATGGCCAGCGCGATGGATTCGCGTTCATGCCCTTCCGCCGCAAAAGCGGCCGCCGCCGTGATTTCCGGTGCGGATGAAAACGCGATGGCTTCGATATCCTCCGGCGAGTGGTTGATGCCATCGAGAATGATGAGATCCTTGATGCGGCCGGTGACATACAACTGGCCGTCTTCCAAGTAGCCGAGGTCGCCGGTGCGTAGTTCCTGTTCCGCATCCGAGCCGAATGTTTCGAGCGTGGCATCCGGCTGGTTCCAGTAGCCGTCGGATACCACGGCACCTTTCACGCGGATTTCGCCAAGTTGCTTCTCGGCGCAATCCTTGCCATCCGCCGGGTCGGCGATGCGAAGGTGGATTCCAGGTAACGCGCTTCCGCTGGACACCAGTCCGTCCTTGGAAATCCGGGGAAATTCCCCGACGGTTGAAGCCGTGACACTCAAGGTCGCCTCGGCCAATCCATATCCGGACAAGAACGACCCGATGCGGAATCCGAAGGGAGCAAAGCGCACGCCGAAACGTTTCAAGGTTTCCGCCCGCACCCGTTCCGCTCCGCAGGGGGCCGCTTTCCAACAGGAAAGATCCACTCCTTCCAGATCTTCGTCCCGGATCGAACGGAGGCACATCTCGTAGGCGAAATTCGGCGCGCCGCTGAGTTCCGCCCGATAGCGGCTGATCGCCCGCAACCAGCGCGCGGGCCTCTGGATGAAATGCTCCGGTGAAAAGAAGGTGAGCGGGATGCCAGCCTCGAAGGCATACAGGATCTTCAGGACCAATCCCATGTCATGATAGGGCGGCAGCCAGCTCAGGGCGGATTGAAGGTCCAGCTTGTGATAGCCGTCAAGCGAGGCGAAGTGTGCCCGCAGATTCCGGTGGGAAATTTTTACCCCCTTGGGATTTGCCGTGGAACCCGAGGTGTATTGTAACACGCAGGGCAGGGAAGGATCCACCGGTTGGCCAGACAGCGGCGGGCCTCCGGATGCCAGTTCTTCCGCATCCAAGAAAGTCACGTTACCCGTGGCAGCGTGCTCGGCGGAGGCGATGGCGAACTCCGCCCCCGAGTCGCGCAGGATCGCTTCAAAGCGGCGGCGATGCTTCGTCCCCCGTGGCGGATAGGCGGGAACGGCGATCACGCCCGCCTGCCAGCAGGCGAACAATCCGGCGATGAAGCCTGGTCCGGCAGGCTCGGCCAGAATCACGGGTTGGCCGGTGGTGCCGTGTCTCACGAGACCTGCCGCGATGGCCTTGGCCCTTGCGGCCAAACCGCCGTAGGTCAGGAGCACCTCCGTTTCCTCGCCATCCGCCAAAAAACGGAATGCGAGACGGTCAGGGTATGCCAATGCCTTTTGCTCCAGAAGCCCGTGCAAGGGGATATTCATCCCGCGGTCCGGGTCTTGATGAACTGCATTGGGGTGGGGCATGCTTGGCAGAGCCAAGCTTTACCCTCTGGAGCGCCGCCGGTGAAGCATGAATAGAGAAAGTGCGGCCGCGGCGGACATGGGAACCGAGGGCTCCGGAATGGGAGTGAACCCGCCGAAGCCGGAAGTGCCGCCACCGGTGAGGCTCAGGTCACCGTCGAAGGCCGCGAAAATCCCGTAATTTCCCACCGGGCCGCCCGTGGTGGTGGAAAACATGTCGAAGCGGATTGTTGAAGCGTTCTGGTAGTAGGCGATAAAGGCGCCATCGGCATTGTCTTCCGGATGGTTCGCGCCGCGCGCATCGAAACGCCAGGTATCACCCTCGTTGACCGCATTGATCCCGCTGATGTCCCCGAGCTGGTAGCCGACCAAGCCGTCCGAAACGTAGGTGCGGATGTGCTCCGACTGGGTGGACTCGCCGTCGTGATCGTAGATCAGGAAGCCGACGTCGGAAAGCGTGGTGGAGTTGTTGAAACTTCCGCCGCCTTGGTAAAACGAGATGGTGTAGGCGATGCCGCCGGTGGCGTTCCCATAGTCGCCGTTAAAGCGGTAATAGACCCCAAGGTCGCCTTCCGGCTGGCCCGCCGCCTGATTATAATCCGGAATATATCCCACGAAATCGTAGCCGGGGGTCGTTCCGAGAACGGTGACGCGGGCGTCCACGGCGAATCCATCGACATAGGCGACGTTCACGAAATCGAGGGTCAGTCCCGAGAAATACTCCGGGCCGAGCGTCGAGTTGTTGGGGTACATCGCGTTCGTGGCTTGAACGTTATGGCTGAAATCAAGGCCGATGAAGTTCTGGGCGTTCGCCGGGAGCGACACCAGAAGGCATGCGGACATGATGCCACTGAGGGGGGAACAGTGCATAGCAGAGGGGGTGTAGCAGTTACCGCGCCGGGAACACGGATTGCTGCAACGATTGAGTGAGAGCCCCGGCGAGCGAGGCGATGTTTTCCGGGGCAAACAATGTCAAGTGCTCACCTGACACGGAGATAATATCCAAACCTGCCCCCGCTTGGCAAGCCCAACCGTAATCGGCGGGTCTTTCGACCTTGTCGCTGACGGCGGACGTTCTGAACAGCGTGATGCGTCCTTTGAAAAGACCCGGCTGGTAGGCCTTCATGGCCCGCCAGTTTTCCTCCCGTACTTGGATACGGCGGAGATCGCTGTATGCCTCGGCAGGACCTGATAGTCTGGCATCCTTGAGTTCCGCCTTGATCCGGCGGTTCGTCTGGACGCCTTCGTGGAAGCGCGCGCGCACCATCTGAACCCGTTCCGAGAAGGGAATATGGGAATTCTGCTGCCAGAACACGCCCAGCCGTTCCGGCATGCTGTATTTTCGCGACGGGGCGGTGGGATTATAGGTATCAAAAAGGCCGAGGAAATCCACCGCTTCGCCTTGGGCGGTGAGCTGGCAGGCCATTTCGTGCGCCACGACGCCGCCGAAGGAATAGCCGGCGAGGCGGTAAGGCCCCTGTGGCTGGAGGGAGCGCATGTTCTTGATGTAGGCTGCCGCGGTGTCCTCAATACTCGTTTCCGCGATCTTGCCGCTATTACCAAGTTCGAGTGATTCGATGGCATGGAAGGAGAGTTCCGGCGGCATCAGGGCCGCCAGATTCCGATAGAACAATACGCCGCCGTCACCGCCGTGAATACAAAAGAGACCGGATGGCTCGCTGCCCTTCGCGAGGGTGACGATAT
>CAXTTX010000435.1:0-4832 GCA_964247045.1 uncultured Verrucomicrobiales bacterium
CCAACTGACGCTGCCTGCCGACGCGCGCGATGTGGAGGTGATGGGGGAGGATGTCGCGGGCCACAAGCTCTCCCGTGCGGAGGATCGTTCCCTCGGATTGGGCATCGATTGGAAGACCCGCGGCCTGTTGGAGCGGGAAGTCGGGATTTCCTACGTGCTCCCACGCAAGCCTCTGGATCGCGTGTGGAAACTGCAGGCCCCGGTGGCACCCGGTGAGGGCGCCACGCGCACGCGCTTCTCCATCCTCTCATCCCCGGAATTTGCCTATGCGGCGCCGGGACTGGCAGGACCTTTTTCTAACAAGATGCTTCCTTCCGTCCTTGCCGGCGGGTTCGCCGCGGCCTCTTCCTATCAGGTGGACGCGGCAAGCTCGCTGGACCTGGCCGTCACGCCCCTTCCCCTCGTGGCCACGGCCGAGGCGGTCGTCGCGGATGCCGCATGGTCCGCCAGATTGGAGCCGGACGGTGCCATGCTGGTCGAAGGGATCCTGAATGTGGAACACCGTTCCGTTCAGGGCATGGTCCTGCACGCCCCTGCCGGAATGACGTTGCTGGCTTGCGATGTCGGAGGAAAGGCGGTTTCACCCGTGGACCAGGGAGAGGGTAGGCTGGAGATCGGTCTTCCCCTCGGTGAGGGGAAGACCCGTGTGTCCTGCTCCTTCACCGGCCGCGCCCCCGCCTTCGATCCGGTCGAGGGCACCCTGCAACTGGAGCTTCCGGAAACCCCGCTTTTCATCCGCATGCTCACCTGGCGGATCGTGCTTCCCAGGAACTATCAGGCGGAAGTGCAGGGCAACCTGACCCGCCTTCCGGTGGATCCGGGTTCTTCGGCCATCGCCTTGCAAAAGAACCTCTGCCGCGCGGAGCGGCCCGCCGTGAACATCTTCTATCAGCGTGCCGGCATCGCTGCCAACTGACCTCCAACCACCGCCATGAAAATCTCCCATCTGATTGCCTCGGCGGCCATTGTCGGCTGCACCGCCGCCGCCTGGTTCATCCTGGCCGCCGCCATGTCACAGCGGACCCGCGAATCCTCGGCGGACATGTCGGCCGAGGTCGCCGGTGTCTGGAATCCCGAACTCGGGCAAAGTCATCCATCCGCCTGGTTTGAGACGCCGAACGCGCCGGGGGGCAAGGCCGTCATTCTTCCGTCCTCCTCGGACGTCAGCGTGGACCTGAGGTTTGTTCCGAAGCCGCGCGGCCTCATCCTCCACCGCACCTACGATGTGGATTTCAAGGCCACCTATGAATTCGTGAATCCCACCCGCATTCCGCAAACCCTCTACGTGTCCTTTCCCCTGCCGGAAGGGGCGAAGAAACTGGAGGGTTTTGTTTTCCGTTTGGGAGGGACCGGAGTCGGGGATGCGGCGAACCCGCTTTCACCCGCGGGTGCCACCCGTGCCGTGACCGTTCCCGCTTCGGGCAAGGTTTTGCTCGAGGCCGCCTATCAGACCCGCGGCACCAATCTGTGGCAGTATTCCTTTCCTGACAAACGCCGCATCGCCGGCTTCTCACTCAGGATGAAAACCGACTTCATGGACATCAACTTCCCCGTCGGAACCGGCTCGCCCAAGGACGCTGATAGGAAGACCAATGGCAAGGGCTGGGACCTCGTTTGGAATTATCCGGATGTCCTCGCCGTGCCGTCGATTGGCATGGACATGCCGAAGCTCCTCAACGCCGGTCCCGTCGCCACCCGCATCGCCTTCTTCGCCCCGGTTTCACTGGTCTTTTTCGTGACCGTCCTGCTCCTCGTCGCGGGCTTGAAGGAAGTGCCTCTCCATCCCATGCAGATCTTCTTCGTTTCCGCCGGCTTCTTCGCCTTCCACCTGTTGTTTGCCTACCTGGTCGATCTCGTTCCGCTCTATACCAGCTTCGCGATTGCCACCGTGGTTTCGCTCGCGCTGGTCTGCGGCTATCTCCGCGCCGTGGGAGGGAAAGCGCTCTTCAGGATCGCCTTGCCTGCCCAGGTAGCCTATCTCGTCCTCTTCAGCGCCTCGTTCTTTTTCGATGGTCTCACGGGCATCACCCTCACCGTCTGCGGCGTATCCACCCTGGCCCTCCTGATGATCTTCACCGCCCGGGTGAACTGGGCGGAGCGCTTTGCCCGCTCCCCCCGCCCCCCGCGGATGGCCCGGGGCGTCGTCTCCAAGCGCGAAGCGCCTTGGACTGCGGAAGCCCTGCTCTCCCCCGCGTCCAGCACCTTCAGCACATCCCGCCTGCTTGTCCGTGGCCGCCTTCAGGTCACTCCAGACCAGCTTCCCATCCTTGAACAGGAACGCCTGCCTGGAGGCAAAGCCCAGGGTCTTCGGTTCGCCAAAGGCATCCACCACCTTGCCACACACACCCTCTTATGCCCGTGCGATGCCCTGTGCGGACGGCCTTTCCCCGCCACGAACGCCCATGCACGGCGAATTCAATCGAACGCGCGGGGATCTTCCTTCAACCGGCGCAACGCATCGGCATCCATGCGATCCTTCTCACGAACGGAAACCGATTTCCACCGGATCAATGAATTCTTCGAAGCCACCGCCAGTTGGCGGCCTCCTACTTCAAACAGGTCCGCATCGGCAATCACATCGCTATAACGCCTTCCCGACATCCGGGTGAACAAGTCAATCTGACATTGTTCGGTTTCCTCAACGATCCGGATCGCTCCCTCCTCATCGTCAAAATCGCTGACGGACAACTCGCTGGCAAACCCTTCACCATAGGAGGCGAGCCTCACAAGCACCCGCTCCACATTTTCCCGGCTGTCCTCAAGCAAAAGATCCACGTCCTCGGTGAGGCGGACATAACCCTGGATGGAAACCGCGATTCCCCCCACGATGATGAATTGCACCCCCGCGTCAGCGAGCAAGACCAACAACTTTTCGAACGAGGGTTCCATCGTCAGCAGGAGGATGCCAAGGTGTTTTGCGGATCATCCAGGCGTTCTTGCGCAGCATCTCCAGACGTTGGAGAGGTGGCAGCTTTGACAAACTGCCGCCAACCCTCTTCTTGAGCGGCTCTTGAAACGGGTTTGCCATGTCGTAGAATATCCACGAAATCCTGCTTCCAACAAGAGGAAACGGGTGCCTCTCCTCGCGGGAAGCGTCAACCCGCGTCCAGCACCTTCAACACATCCTCCGCCTGCTTGTCCGTCGAGGCCTTCAGATCGCTCCACACCAGCTTGCCATCCTTGAACAGGTAAGCCTGCCTGGAGGCAAAACCCAGAGTCTTCGGCACACCGAAGGCATCCACCACCTTGCCATCCGCATCGGCGAGCAGGACGAAGGGCAGCTTGTATTTGTCCTTGAAGGCCTTTTGCGCCTCCACGGTGTCCATGCTCACGCCGAAGATTTTCACACCCTTTTCGGTGAGCTTCTCGTAGGAATCCCGGAGGCTGCACGCCTGCTTGGTGCAGCCCGGCGTGTCCGCCTTCGGATAGAAATACACCAGCGTGTACCCTTTCGCGCCGGCTTCCGCCAGTTTCACCGTTTTGCCGTCCTGGTTGGTCTGTTCCACCGTCGGGAGCGCGGCCCCCTTGGCGAGGGGATCGGCGGCGGCATGGCTTGCTAGGACTCCTGCGAGGGCGGCGACAACAGTGGAAACGGCTTTCATGGTCCTCCACCCTGCCACCTGACTTCGATTTGGCAACCCCCGCTTTTTGAGGGTGCTAGGGAATTTTCCGACGGCGTGTTTTGCCTACGGCGGGGTGGGAAATTGGACCTTGAACCGTATCTCCGTTGGAATCAGGATGGCCCGGTCCCATGCCGAAAGCCGGAACCGAGCAAGAAATTATCTACGAGGGTATTCCTGCCTCTCCCGGTATCGCCATCGCCCCGGTTCATGTCATCGCCCGCGGCTTTTCCGCCCCGGAGATTTACGAGATCGAGGAATCCGAAGTCCCGCGCGAGCAGGAACGCTTCAAGGAGGCGCTTGAGATCACCCGCCGCCAGTTGGTGGAACTCCAATCGCGCCTGGAAGACCTCTCCGGCAACAACGAAAGCGGGATTTTCGAGGCCCACGTCATGATCCTCGAGGACAAGGCCGTGGTCGAACGCGTCCTCCAGGCGATTCCCAAGCGTCTCCAGAACGCGGAATACGCCTACTACGCCATCATGCAGAATTTCCTGGAGGCGATGCGCCGCATCCCGGATCCCTATCTGCGCGAGCGCACCGCGGACATCGAGGATGTCGCGCAGCGGGTGTTGCGGAATTTCAGCACCGAGGGTGATCCCCGCCCGCAGGGGCCGGACGACCAGCACGTCCTGGTGGCCTACGACCTGGCCCCGTCGGACACCGCCTCGATGAACCGCCGGCATGTCCTAGGCTTCGCCACGGAGCAGGGGAGTGTCAATTCCCACACCGCCATTCTCGCCCGCGCGTTCGGCATTCCCGCGGTCGTGGGCCTGGACGGCGCCGTCATCGACATCATCGCGCTCGCCCCTTCGATCCTCGATGGTTACACCGGCAAGCTGATTTTGTACCCCTCCGCGGAGACGCTGGAGCGTTACCACAACCTCACGGTCGCCAAGGAAAAGGTCCGCAGTTCGCTGGACGCGATGCGCGGTGCCGCCACGGAAACGGTCGATGGCCGTCCGCTGATGGTCTCCGCGAATATCGAGATCGTCGAGGAGCTCGCTCCCGTGAAACGCAGCGGCGCGAAGGGCATCGGCCTCTATCGGACGGAGTTCCTCCTGCTCAATGGCGAGGAAATGCCGGACGAAAAACGCCAAGCGGAGGTTTACTCCAAGGTCGCCCGGGAAATGGCGCCACACCGGGTCATCATCCGCACCCTGGATGCCGGCGGCGACAAGCTGCCCGTCGAACCGCTGACCGATCCGGAAC
>CAXTTX010000436.1:0-4787 GCA_964247045.1 uncultured Verrucomicrobiales bacterium
CAACACCTCCTTCGGAAAAACCACCCCGGAGCGCTTCACCTCGTCCGGACACGAATGAACATCATTCCCCGTATCAAACAGGATCGAAACTCCATCCTTCTCCACCAGCCACGCGTTCACCCGCTCCCCGTCAAACGGCAAATCCAACCGATAAATACCGGAAACCCCCAGTGGCAGGGGCTCGTAATCGTCATGCCCCGCAAACGCATCCGCATCCAGCCCCAGCACCGGCGCGAGCTTCCGCGCCACCTCCTTGGAAAAATGCCCCCGCGAAAAGGCCATCACCTCGCCCTCCGGCAAACCCGCCTTGGCAGCAGCCTCGCTTGGCGCGAGACCGTGGCCCTTCAGCGCCTTCCGGAGCACGTAGGTGAAATCATCCTCTAACATCACGCCTCACCGCGTGCGGTAGTAGCCGTCCGAGTTGTAGAGGAAATAAACGTCCTTGGGGTTGAGGCGTGGCAGCCATGCAAAAGGCTTTCCGGTCGCCGCATCCACCTGCTCGTTCAGCACCACCGCCTTCGCGCCCGCTGGCGTTTCCACCGTGTCCGGATCCTTCGTGACGGAAGTCTCGTCGATGCCAGTGACAATGTGGTTCACCCACTTCAGCTCCTTCGCCTGCTCGCCGAATTCACTCCAGTCGCCGCTGGAGGACCGCGCGTACATCCGCTTGATGAATTCATCCGGCGTGATGCCCATCTTGCTGGCCACCGGTGTGCCGAGACGCTTCCACCAGCGTTCGCTTTCCTCGTGGAACTCGCGTTGTTCGGTCAGGTTGAGCTGGCCGAGAACCATCGAACTGATCTGGTGGTGGAGAATAACAGCGTTCGGATACGCGTAAGATTCCTTCGCCAGCGTGGTGATCGCCGCTGCCATCGACGCCGCGAAGGATTTCACCACCACATGCACCGGCGCGTCACTGGATTCCATCGCCTTCAGGATGCGGTAGCCCGCCATCACCGAGCCACCGGGGCTCGCGTCGATCACGATGAAGATCGGCAGCTTGCGGTCCTTGTTGTTCCAATACTGGATGCGGCTCGTGATATAGTCCGCGGTGTTCGCGGTGATCAGGCCGTTCAGCGGGATGCGTCTATCGGAAATCACCAGCACGCCATTCTCCTTCAGCGGCGTTTCCAGGAAAACCGGCTTCGAGTCGGTGAATTTCGAGCGCTTGTCCGCCGTCTCGATCTTCGCCATGTCGTTTTGCAAGCGCGTCAACTCCAGCGCCGACTCCGTTTGCAGGCTCTTGAGATCGTTGGCCAGCTTGTCCGCGCGGACCTTGGAAAGCTCGCCTTCCTCCGCCAGCCGTTCCTTCTCCGCTTCCAGTTTGGAAAGCTCGTCTTGCAAAGCGGCCTGCCGCTTCGCGGATTCCAGCGCCAGCTTCTCCGTCAAAAGTTCGCGTTCCACTTTCAGTCGTGTCACCTCCGCGCGCATCGCGTTGGTCGCCTGGGTCAGGCGCTCCGCCTCCAGCTTGTTCTCCGTGGAAAGGCTTTCCAATTCCTTCGCTTTCGAAACGACCTCGCTGTGCTCCGCGGAGGCCGCCGTCGGTCCACCCGCCGGAACTGGTGCCGCAGGTGCAACTGGCACTGGCGGGGCAACGGGCGCGGGCGGCGGCACGACGCTCGCGGCAGGAGCCGGGGCGATGGCGATCGGATCAGTGGCGACGGCCGCCACCGGCTCCTTGCCGGGCAGCCAGGAGGTGAGGGCGAGTCCAAGCAGGGCGGTACGGGCGGGCAGGTGTTTCATGATGATGCTTCTCCTGTAAACGATGCGGGCATCGGCCTTTGTTCGGGAAATCCCGGTTATTGCGCGCTCTTCTTAGCCTTTGCGCGGGTCCCGATCAAGATGATGATCGCCACCAGCCCCAAAAACACGCACGCCGCGATGCCCAGCGCCTTGAAAAACCGGATGCTGGCCGAGTCCACCTGCTCGTTGGAAATGTTCGCCGCCGGGTTTTCCCCGGGATTGCGGCTCAGCACCACCTTCCCGTCCACGATTCCCACCCGCGTCAGCTTTGCCATCGCCGGCCCGATCGCCGTGTCCTTCATGTAGCGCTCCGTGATCCGGTAGGGCGACATCTGGTCCGTGAACTCCGGCGCCACCTTTTTGCCCGGCACCTCGATGGAATCCAGATGCAGCACCACCTCCTTCAGTCCGAGCTGCGGCTTGGCGACGAGCGTCCCGTTCAGATACCGCGAATCGGAAGCAACGATTCCCTGTTCACCCTCCTTGGTGAAGCGCGGCTTGCCATTGAGCTGGAACGAAATCTCCGCCCGCAGCGTCTCGCCTTGGATTTCTGTCACCCGGAAAGTGCCGCGCAATTCCTGAAACGCATCGAACCCCGCGATGGCCAGGTTCAGGTCATCCGCGGAAAGCGCCAGGGAAGTCTGCGCCCCATCCGCGAGCTGCTGGCGGAATTTTTCCACCCGCTCCGCCAGTTCATTGAGCCGCGCTTCCTGCCCCTCAATGGGCGTGATCGCCACCGGTGCCGGCTTCTCCGCCGTGAACTTCGCGATCTCGTTGAACTGCCGGAACAGCGTCAGCACCGAGAAACCGATCAGGAAGACCATCACCAGCACGGCGATGATGAAAATCACGCAGCCCGCAAAAGGAGAACGCGCACCGGGGTCCTTGCCCGCGGGAGTGGTTGGGGAGTCAGCCATCGGTCAAATCTGAAAATCTGAAAATCTGAAAATCGGGAAAATCTACCTCCGCGGCTCAGGGATCGTGCCGCTTGCGTTCGCCGTCCTCGGGGATGTCGGTCTTGGGTAGATCCACCTCCGGCGGCGTTTCCGTCGTGTCCGTCCTGTCCGGACGAATGTCCGCGTGCGCGTCATGCTGCGGATATTCCTCATGCCAGCCGTCGTCGCCCGATTCCTTGACCGTCTCGGGGTCGCGGTGGGGATCGTGATCATGATCGCCCGCGGCCTCATATTCCTTCGGATCCTCGATGTCTCCGGCCGCCTCCCGCTCGCGTTCGCGCTCCAGCACGCGCTCCATCCGCTCACGGGCTTCCTGTTCCTCTTTGACGCGGGCCTTCTTGTTGTCGAAGTAGGCGAACCAGATGCACATCTCGTAGAGAATCACCATCGGCACCGCCATCAGCATCATGGTGAAAATGTCCGGCGTCGGCGTCAGGACCGCGGCCCCGACGGCGATCGCGACGATGGCATACGAGCGCGTCCGCGACATCGTGTCATACGTCAGCAATCCTAGCTTCACGAAAACCATCACCACCACCGGCAGTTCGAACGAAAGCCCGAACAGCAGCGTGAACTGCGTCGCAAAGGAAATATACTCCCCGATCCGCCAGTCGTTGGAGATACCCATGTCGCCGCTCCACTGGGCGAAGAAGAGCAGCGCCCGTGGCAGGACGAGGAAATAAGCGAAAGACGCCCCCGTCAAAAACAGGCCGAAGCCCACCGCCATCGCCGGCCACAGCACCTTCTTTTCATGCGCATGCAGTCCCGGCAGGATGAATTGGAGCACAAACAGCAGCAAAAGCGGAAACGACACCACCACCCCCGCGACGAAGGAGAGCTTCATCGAGAGCATGAAGCCTTCCGTCGGCTTCAGCGCGGACATCATTCTTAGGTTGCCCTGGATGTCGCTGTCCGTGCTTGGCTTGGTCACCAGCAGGGCGTTGATCTGCTTCTTGAATTCCTCGCTCTCCGGCAGGGCATTGACGAAGCCGGGCCTCTTCTCCAGCGGCAGCACCACGGCCGCGCGCAGCACGCTCACGCACTTGGCGTGGAAGACCATCTGCGGGTCGTTGAGCGATCTGTAAAAAACCTCCCGCTCCTCCGGGGCCAGGTTGGTCGCCGCATGCTCCAGCTTGCGCGCGTGGGTCCACGTTTCCACCGTGACCTCGCGGGGGCTCAGCGAGGGCGCTGGCAGCGTTGCCTCCAGTTGGGCCGTCAGCACCTGGTCCACCGGGTGCCGGAAAAACGCCATGATGTCCTTGTTGAACGCGAAACACAGCACCATCGAGATCACCAGCGTGATGACGACACGGAACAGCATCTTCCGCAGGTCATCGAGGTGTTCGAGGAACGGCTTTTCGTGGTCGGGGTGAGAATGTTCCCTCAGCTCGATGGCTTTCTTAAGCAGATACATGCGGGCGTGGCGGAGGGATTCAAGCCGCGCTTGGCGTCCCCCGCAAGGGAAGATATCGAACTGTGGCGGTGGTCTATGACCGCCGGTCGCCGAACGCCATGCCACGCTCGCGCCATCCATCCTCTCCCTCTCCACCCGCCCTCAATCCCAGCCACCTGCCCACCTCCCCCTCCAAATCCCCGTTCCCCGGCCCACCCCCAAATCCGGCGTTGCGGCTCTTCTCTCCCTCATCCAAGCTCTCGCGGCTCCCAAACGCGCCGGTTTCCGCATGCTTTCACACGATTCCCTGGTCTCCGAATTCCCCATCCTCGATCAATCGATCCAAGGCAGGCCCCTCGTTTATCTCGACAACGCCGCCACCACCCAGAAGCCGATGTCAGTCCTCCTGACCTCCCGGCACTACTACGAGGCCATCAATTCCAACATCCACCGGGGCACCCACCACCTCGCCCGCCTCGCCACGGAAACCTTTGAAAAAGCCCGCCTCACCGTCGCGAACCACCTCAACGCCCCATCCCCCGACGAGGTCATCTTCACCTCCGGAACCACCGACGGCATCAACCTCGTCGCCAACGTCCTCGGCCTCTCCGGGAAAATCGGCCCCGGCGACTCGGTCTTGATCTCCACCTTGGAGCACCACTCGAACATCGTCCCCTGGCAGATGCTCTGCGAGC
>CAXTTX010000437.1:0-4275 GCA_964247045.1 uncultured Verrucomicrobiales bacterium
AGCAGATGGACGCGGCGCGGGCGGAGGGGCGGATCCGGATTTTTCCGTGGGACCGCTCTTCGCCAGTACACACGGTGTGGGACCTGGGCTCGCCGGTGAACACGCGGACGATCTATTTCCAACTGGTGGGGCGGGAGATCCATGTCATCGACCATGACACGGGTCTGGAGCTGGGGCCGACGGAGCGGGTGGCGCACATCCGCGGGAAGGGGTATCCGTTAGGGACGCATTTCCTGCCGCACGATGCGGCGGCGCGGGAGTATAGCGGGATGAACTTCGTGGAGCAGCTGACAGCGGCCGGGCTGGCGAACATCAAGGTGGTGCCGCGCTGCGTGGAGGTGTGGACGGGGATCAACCGGACGACGGAGCTGATGCCGCGGATAATTTTCCACGTGGAACGGTGTGAAGGCCTCGTGGCCTCGCTGGAGGCGTATCATGTGAAGAAGGACACGAGCGATCCGGAGCATGACTGGAGTTCGCATGATGCGGACGCGCTGCGGCAGATCGGCGAGGCGATGGATGCGGGATTGTTGAAGGATGGTTCGCAGGGTGGTGGTGGGGTGGGGGCTATACGTGTGATTTCGCCGATGGGGGAGTATGGGAAGGAGAGGAGGCGGGTGAGGGTGGTGGTGCCGATGTGAGATAGAAGACGTAAGACTTGAAGACATAAGACGTAAGAATTGAAGACGTAAGACTGGAAGGTGGAAAATGGAAGATGAGGATATCCGCGCTGCCACTCGCGGGTGAACACCGGGATTTTTGCACGACTGATGGATTTTTGCGGGGCGATTGTCTGGTGACGTTGCGGAAATCGTTGCCTTTGATGCTTTCCAAGGTTCCGGGACTCCGCTAGGAACCGGTTTCATGGCTAGAAGTATTCCCCCCGTGCCCGTGGTTTTGTTGATCTTGAGCGGTGTTTTCCTCGTGCCGACGGCGCTGCGGGGAGGGCAATATGGCGAGACTTTCAGCAGTTATGCCGTGGGGACCAGCAGCTTTTCCCAGGCGACGGGGGAATTGTTTTCCAACCAGGCGGGCACCACGGCCGCGGTGAAGGATGCGACGGTGAAGGAGCTGCGGCTGACAGAGCTGGATACCCCCGGCACCTTCTCCGCGTTCCGCCTGCCGGACCTGGATGCGGGGTCGGTCGTCACGGCGTTTTCGGCGAAGTGGAACTCCCAGATCTATGGCGACGCGGTTTTCGACGGGATGGCGGATGGCTTTTCGCTGAACTTTGGTCCGCTGGGAGGCAGTCCCACGAAGTTCACCGACGGTTCGTTTCCCGCGGAGTCCGGTTACGGCGCGGGGCTGACGGTGGGTGTGGCGACCTATTACGGAGGCTCGCCCGGCTACAGCGTGCGCGTGAACGGGGAAACCGTCCCCGGCGGCTTTGTCGGAAAAGCCGACTATGAGTGGGGAGACTTCAACTCGGCGCGGCATTTTTTCGAGGTGGATTGGAATTACTTCTCCGGTCTCACGCTGCGGGTGGATGGGGTTGCCATTTTCACGAACCTGCCCACCCCGGGATATGTGCCGGTGGCGGGGAACCGCTTTGTCCTCGGAGCCCGCACGGGGAGCGTCACCAGTGAGATGAGCGTGGACAACATCGTCATCGTCACGGGTGGCACGCTGGCAGCGGTGTCCCTTCCGGCCCCTTACTATTACAGCGGTGAGAACCCGCCGGACGAGACGGCGGACAAGGCCTTCGACGGTTCCAACGAGACGAAGTGGCTGGCCTCCTTCTTTCCGCAGGCCCACATCGGGGCCGGTCTAACAGGCGCGAAGACCCTGCGTGCCTACGCGCTGACCAGCGCCAATGATGCCGAGGAGCGCGATCCCGAGGACTGGACCTTTGAAACGAGCAACGACGGCAGCAACTGGAGCAGCCGCAGCGGCCAGGCCGGCGAGGGCTTCGTCAACCGCTTCGAGCAGCGCGCTTTCCTGGTCACCTCGCCTGCGGCGGATACGGGCATGCGGCTCAACATCAGCACCAACAGGTCCGGCCCCTATGTGCAATTGGCCGAATTGCGCGCGTGGGACCTTGTCCCCGGGCCTGCCATGCTGACGGTGACGAATGCGGCGGACAGCGGCGCGGGGTCGCTGCGTGCGGCGCTGGCCACGGCCGCGGGCGCGGCGGGTCCGGCTTATATCATCTTTGCGCCGGGCCTGGCGGGCAGCACGATTTCGCTCGCGAGCGAGATGGTCATCAGCGATGCCGAGGGCGTGGCGATCGACGCCGGTGGTCTTGCGGGCGGGATCATCCTGAACGGTGGCAACGCGCGGCGGATCATGAGCAACTCCGGGGCGGGGCCGGTGAACATCAGCGGCATCACCTTCAGCGCGGGGAATGCCGTTTCCTCCTTTGGCGGTGCTTTCCTGGCGAACACGGGGTCTAACACGGGTTTCTCAGGCTGCAGCTTCACGGGAAACAGCGCCGACTATGGTGGTGCCGTCTACGGCTTCGGGACGCTGGCTTGGTCCGACTGCACCTTTTCCGGAAATACCGCCACGGTAGGCAACGGCGGGGGCATCAATCCGCGGGGCAACGCGGTGATGACCCGCTGCACCCTGCAGGGCAACTCCGCCTTCTACGGCGGGGCAATCGAAAACAACGGGCAATTGTCGCTGGTCCATTGCACGATCACCGGGAATACCGCGGATGCCGCCGGCGGGGGCGTGGACAACTTCAACGGGAACGTGACCCTGGCCAATACCATCATCGGGGGGAACACGGTGAACTCGCAGCCTGACGACTTTTTCCAAGAAAGCCTCAGTTCCTCGTCCGCCACCCTGACGCGCGTGGGGGCGAATATCTTGCGAACATTCGCTTCCGCCGGTCCGAACTCGACCGTAGCGGGCCCGGTGCCATCGACGGGGGACCCGCTGCTCGCGCCGCTGGCGGACTACGGCGGGCCGACCCGCACGATGGCGCTGAAGCCGGGCAGCCCGGCGCGCGATGCCTCCGTCTCCAGCAGCGCGAAGGTGGACCAGCGGGGTGTGGCTGTTTCCGGCGTGCCGGACATCGGCGCGTATGAGGCGTTCGTTTCCACCTCCTCGAACTATGAGGCGTGGATCGTGGAAGGACTGCCTGCCTCCGCCAGCCCGGCGAGTTATGCGGCCGGGGTGGATTACGATGGCGACGGCTGGACGAACAAGAACGAGTGGGAGGCCTACACGGATCCCGCGAATGCCAGCAGCTATCTCAAGGTAACCACCCTCGGGCTCCAGGGTGAGCACTTCCTCGTCCGATATACATCGCTGCAGGGGCGGAACTATACCCTCCAGTACAGCTATGACCTTGTGACCTGGACCTCAATCGCGCCTTACGCGGGTACCGGTACAACGATCACGCTGGGACTGGGTCCCGTCACCGGAATCAAAACCTTTTTCGTGCGGGTGCATCCGGGATTTTGAGAAGGGCCGATGGGCCCAACGCAAGCGGGCGGTGAAGATTCGCAAGGAGGCGGCAGGAGAGTGGATGGCGGCGCAATTGACCGCTCATAGCTGGTTCGATTTAATAAGGATTCGGCTTATTTCATCGAAAGGGTGTTGGGATGAATATGGAACGAAACAGGTGAACGGCCCCGGATGCCGGGCGGATGTGAAGCTGATCTTTGGTCCGCTGCCGGAAATGTCCGTGGATGCCATCCCGTAAATCGTTGGATCCGTGTTACGTGTGGATGTGTGCATGTCTAACAGTATTGGCAGACGCGCCGTTGGTTGAGAGCGGGTAGTGTTTCGGATAAAAGCTGTGAATGGGATTCTCAAAACCGAAAATGATCCAGCCGGCGGCGCCGCCACCCCCGGTGACACAGGACAACCGTGAAGTGGCGCGTGCGTCCGAAGATGAGCGGCGGAAACAACTGCTCCGCAAGGGCTACGATTGGACGCTGAACCCGGTGACGGGCGGCGGGAAGAACCGTGGCGCGGGCGGAAGCGGTGGTGGCGGCCAGGGAGGCGGCACCGTGGATACCGGCGGCATCGACACCGACCATTGGTTCGGCGGCGGCGGGGGAGGTGTGCGCGGCAAGAGGCCGGGAGCGAGGAAGACTTTGCTCGGGTAATAGCTGTTAGTTTTCAGAAACCAAGAACCGAAAGGAAAATTTCCAATGAAGCAAGCGATGGAACAAACGAAGAAATCCGCGGAGACGCCGGGGACGGCGGCAAAGCTGGAGGACGCGCGCACCATCCTCTCGCGCTGGAATGGCATGTTGTCCGACCGTGTCGGCTGGGACGCCATCTGGCAGCGCGCGGCGGACCTCGCATTGCCGCGGAAAG
>CAXTTX010000437.1:4285-4773 GCA_964247045.1 uncultured Verrucomicrobiales bacterium
TCCTGGCCGACCGCGCCTATCCCTATCGCACCCCGCCCGAGGTCTCGGGCGCGCCGGAACCGGCCCTGGTGCTGGGCATCACGCGGCAGGAAAGCGGGCCGGGAACAAACCCCGCGAACCGCTTGTATGACACCACCGCGATCGACTCGGTGGCAACACTGGCGGCAGGCCACAGCACGGCAATCACACCCGCGGGGACGCAATGGTTCACCTGGGAGTCGCCGGACATGATCAAGAGCGACGACGCGGACGCGTGGTATAACAAGGCCAGCGCGGTGACGCGGAAGATCCTCTCCGGCGGGAATTTCCACACGATGCTGAATGAATGCTTCGAGGACCGCGCGGGCTTCGGCGTGTGCTGCATGGCGGCGATGCCTAACAAGGAGCGGATGATTTCCTTCCAGGCGCATCCGGTCGGATCGTTTTGCATCGAGGAAGACGCGGACGGGAACGTGGACACGATTTTCCTGCGGCGGGAGTATTCGATT
>CAXTTX010000438.1:0-4476 GCA_964247045.1 uncultured Verrucomicrobiales bacterium
GGAGGAACGCGGCCGCAACCGGTGACGCGCTCCACTGCCCGGACGGCCGTGGAGGAAACCTCCCGCGCCTCGCGAAGGCACCCTTGATCCAAGCCAATCCAGACGGCCGGTTCCGCATGACGTGGAACCGGCCGTTCCGCGTTCGGGTCAAATTGACCGGCGGGCGGGCGTGGCAAAAGCACCGGGAGCCCGATGTCAATGGGGAGAGTGATGATACTTTGGAGTGATGTGGGGTCCGGGTTCCCGATGCTAATCTTTCCTCACCGTGGTGTTTCGCCGCGGGGCAACCCATTGATCCAACCCTATTCCCATGAAAACCCAGTCACGCCACCGGTGGCGTTATTTTCGCGCCGGTTTCACGCTTATTGAACTCCTTGTTGTCATCGTCATCATCGCCGTTCTTGCCGTGCTTTCGATTTCCGTCGTTGGCCGGATGAAACTTGCGGCCGCGAAGGTGACCGATACCAACCAGATGAGGAACATCGGAGCCGCTTCCATGGTGTGGGCCTCCGACAACAACACCACGGAGCCCTTCTATTTCCAAAATGGAACGGGCACCTATCCCTGGGAAGGGGGCGGCGGCGGAGGCAAATACACCCCGGCCAATCCCGGCACCGCCCTCTATAACAAATCGAACCCCGCGTCCGGTTATCTTCAGGATATCCCCACGTTTTTCTCGCCCCTGGTGAAGAGCGCCGCGCCATCGATCAAGGATTACGAGCCGAGCAAGGCGGGTGGCACTTTGTTCTGGGGAACCTATTTCTGGCGCTACCCGTTCGTGCCGCTCTCGCGCCGTACCGGCAGGGAGGAATCCATGATCGGCCATGATCCCGGACAGGATACCGATGACAACCCGCGTCTGGACCGCAAGCTGGTCATGACGAATGTTTACAGCGACGCCAATGGCGTCTCCGCCAAATTCGGCAAACAGATCTATCACGCGCTGATGGTCGATGGTTCGGTCAGTTATATCGCGGATAATTCGGCGGCCTTCGACAAGTGGCTCAAAGGCAAATGAACAAGACACATCCAGCCGGCCGGTGGTTGCCCGGGCATTGGTGCGGCCGGGCCCCCGCCAACGGGGGACTCGTGTTTTCCCTCCTGCTTCTCGCGACATCCATTTCGCCAGGTCAAACCCTCCATGACCTGATCATCTCGTTGTCCGACCGGCAGCGGGTCATCGAACAGCGGGCACAGGTGGAGGCCGCCCTGAATGACTCCGCCGTTGCCAAGGAATCCCGTGCAACTCCTGCCGGTCCGCGCCCCATCGAATGGAACGGCGTTGGCATGGATCCCGCGGCCCCCGCCGTGGAGGCGCTGGATACGGCGGCAAAAGTCGCGTTGTTGAACCAAGCCGCCGGCGTGTTCGAGCTTCTGGACAATTCATTCCTGAACCTGGATCCGGCGGATTTGGAAAAAGAAGCCGTTGGCGCGCTGATCCCTCACGCGCGGGATGACTTCGGCAAATTGCCGGTGGCGACAGCGGGAAATTTCGACACGGTTCTCGCCTCGCTGGCGCGCCGCACCCGTGGATTGCGCGTGCTCGTGTGGCCCTCCGCCTTTGAGATGCGCACCTACGAGGATGGCACCTACCTCACGCAAACGGTCGTGCGGGACGATCCGCAGGACAAGGACCGCGACAAGCGCCACGGCGCGCGCGTCGTCAATTCCCCTGAGATCGATCCGGCCTCGTTGCACGCGTCCTTCATCGGGCCGGGCAACCATGACTTCATCTTGGGCGATCCCGTCACGGAAGTGAAGATCACTTCGGACGCCACGGTCCAATATTCCGGCGAATGCACGGAAACCAGCGCCAACGACGCCGAGATCACCCAACCCCTGCACGAATTGAAGGTTCTCTATCAGGCCACCTATCCGGCGAGCGCGCGGGTCGCGGCCGTCCCGCCCGGAGATCCCGCGGGACAGATCCACGGCACCGTCATCATCCTGCGGCGGAGCCTGTGGCATGGAATTCGCACGGATGACACGAAGCTCTCGCCTGAATTCGCCGTGGACGATGCCCGCTATCACGTCGTCGGGAAATCCCGGTGTGATGCGATTCCCCTTTTCACCAATCCGCCCGTCGTCGTGGTGAAAGGCAAGTGGTTGCCGGTCGCCGCTCCCGGCAACGCATCGCCGGACGCCGCCGCCCCCAATCCGCAGGCACCCGTCCGCAAGGTTTTCGTGGCGGACGGGTGCAAATACCAGGCGAACAGCCTTCTTGCGGAAAACGACCGGAACTATTCAGCTGACTATCAGAACAGCTATGAACGGCAGTGGCAGGTTGGCTGCCGCTATTTCTCCATTTTCAAGCCGGACTTCGTCCGCGGGCTGGACGCTCCTGCAACGGTGGCCCCGGAGCCCGATCCAGCGGAACAGGTCCCGGCTCCCGTGGAAACGGACAAGCCTTCGGACGGCCCGGCGCTGGAAAACTCGGACGGCGCGCTGCTGCTCCATCCCCGGCCGGATCTGCTTTTTGGCATCCGCCTCGGCCCCGGTCTCCATGGCGAGGGGGACGCGATGATCGCCTGCCATGTCCAGCCGGATGGCACCTTTCTGACAAGCTCGCTCGGCGGCTGGCTCGGGGGCGACGATGCCGCCCGCACCCGCTTCGATTCCTCCTACCGTCTGGGTTTCGCGGGCAGCGCCACCGACTATCACGTGGTGTATGACAATGACCGCGTGAAGCGGAAGCTGGCGCTTCCCGATCTTGCCTGGCCGATGACCACGGCGGAGGGCACCACCTACAATTTCACGAGGCTCCTGCACCAGTGGGACAGCCCGCGCCTGAGGCAGATCATCGGGCGGGATCTCATCGCCGACATCGAGTATACGAACAGCCACTATGGCTACGTCGTGAAAATCTACCGCAGGCCCGCTGATCGCGTCATGCCGGAACCGGGGGTGGCCGTGGATACCAGCACCCTCACTCCCGTCCGCACCTGGGCGGCCATTCATCCGGACCAGGGCGGCACTCCTTACCTGAATGATGCGGAAAAACTCCGGATCACCGGCGGCGATGACGAGACCTTTGTGATCTACACCAATGCCCCGCCCTCCGAGACCCGCGAAACCGGAAGCTGGTGGCAGTGGACTCCCGGCGAGTTCACCTGGACCTTCAAGCGCTCCGAAGGCACCTCTGAAAAGTACAAGAAGGAGATCCGCATCCGCAACGAGGTCGGGGATGGCAAGTTCCGCCATGAAACGACGGTGGACATCACCATGGACGGTAAGCGCGCCGAGCGGAAAACCTCTACCAAGGCCGATCCCTTCATTTCGGGCATGGATGCTGAAGCGCCGTCAGGGGAGTGATGCCAAAATAGGGTGAGGCCACCTCTTCGTGCATTCGTGGTTGAGTCTACCGCCGGATTCCGCGAAAACCCGCGCGGATGAGAATTTTGGTTGTTGGTAAAGGGGGACGCGAGCACGCGTTGGTGCGGGCATTGGCGGAATCACCGGGGGCTCCCGAAATGTTCTGCTTCCCGGGTAGCGACGCGATTTCCGCGCTGGCAAAGCCCGTCCGGGCGAATGGCTTGGAGTCCTTGGTCGCTTGGATGGGCGAAAATGCCATCGACTTGTGCGTGGCAGGGGAGGAGAGCTACTTGGTGAAGGGCGAAGGCCTGGCGAACCTTTGCGAAAAGGCCGGCATCCCCTGCTGGGGGCCGCCCAAGGAGTCCGCCCAACTGGAAGCCAGCAAGGAGTTCGCCAAGGAATTCCTCATCCGCAACGGTATTCCCACCGCGGGCGCCGCTGCCACCGGGAATCTGGAAGAGGCGGTTGCCGCCATTGCTGGAGTTTACCCCACGGTCCTCAAGTTCGACGGCCTCGCCGCTGGCAAGGGCGTCGCCGTCTGTGCCGATGAAGCCTCCGCGATGGAGTTTCTCAACGAGGTTTTCACCAAGCGCCGCTTCGGCGAGGGCCGCGTCCTCGTGGAGGAGTGCCTCATCGGTCCGGAGGTTTCCATCTTCGCCGCCATCATCGATGACGAGTATTTGATTTTCACGCCCGCCCGCGACTACAAGCGCGCCCTGGACGGCGACCTCGGCCCGAACACGGGCGGCATGGGCGCCGTCGCCAGCCGCCAGCTCGTTTCCCCGGAACTGCTGGAGCGGATCGAGCGCGAGATCGTCCGCCCCACCGTGAATGGCCTGCGCAAGGAGAGCCTGCCGTACCGTGGCTTCCTTTACTTCGGCCTCATGCTCACCGAGGACGGCCCGAAGGTCATCGAATACAACTGCCGCTTCGGCGATCCCGAGTGCCAGGCGGTGATGCCGCTGGTGAGCGGTGATTTCGCTGGCTTTTGCCTAGCCGGAGCGAAAGGCGAGCTGCGGGAAGATCTGCTCGGCTTCAGCGATGGCTGGAGCGTTTGTGTCATTCTCGCTTCCGCCGGGTATCCGGAAATTTCCAGGAATGGTGATACGATTTCCGGCCTGGACAAGGTGTCCGGGGCGCGTGTCTATCACTCCGGCACCAAGC
>CAXTTX010000438.1:4486-4771 GCA_964247045.1 uncultured Verrucomicrobiales bacterium
CTCAAATCCGACGGCACCTGGGAAACCCATGGCGGACGGGTGTTGGCGCTCGTCGCGGGGGGCGCAAGCCGCGAGCAGGCGGTGCGCAAGGCGCACGCCGCGGCGGACCTCGTGGGTTTCGAGGGCTTGCAACGCCGCCGGGACATCGGCATCCTCAACTTTTAATTTTTCTCCCCCCGAAATGGAACAGACCCTGACCGCTGAAGACATCGCCGCCGGAGTGGAGCGTCTCGCCACCGCTATCCGGGAAAAGCACCATGGCAAACCCGTCGCCCTCGTCGGCAT
>CAXTTX010000439.1:0-1386 GCA_964247045.1 uncultured Verrucomicrobiales bacterium
CACCAGCACGTTTGTGGCAACGACGAACGCGGCACCTTTCACCATCGGCGCGAAAGCCTATGTGTGGGGGAGGGCAAGCGGTCCGAATGGCGATGAGTGGATTCTTTTTCGCGGGAGCGCTTGGACCTGGCCGTCCGCGGATCCCGGAGCCCCTTCCTTCGATGATTGGAACGCGGCAGCCGCGAACGAGGTGGTGCTCGGCAGCATCAATGCCAATGGCAGTCCCTATTTAATGAAGTCGGAAGCGGTGGTCTCCTACACACAATGGCGTAACTCGTTCCTCGCGGGCGAGACTCTGAACGGTGCGGGCGATGATCCGGACCACGACGGGGTGAAGAACCTGATGGAGTTTGTTTTCGGGACTTCCCCGGCGGTGGCCGAGAGTCCGCCGACGGTACCCTTATCTCTGGTGGATGTGAGCGGGCAGAGCTACCTCCAGATCTCGCTGCCGAGATTGAGGGGGCGGCTCGCTGCCATCACCGTGGAGGTTTCCAGCGACCTGGTGACATGGAATAGCGGGGCCGCTTACACGACGGAAATTTCGAATACCGCGGACACCCTGGTGATTCGTGACAAAACGGCCTGGGGGGCGGGCGTAAAGCGGTTCATGCGGATGAAAGCAGTCCTCCAGCCATGAACGCGCGCCAAAGGCTGCTGGTTTGCCTGTCACTCTGCGGGCTGTTGCTGAACGTGCTGCTATTCTACTGGAAGCTCGCGGGGACCGACGCAGTCGCCGGCTGCGGGGCGGGAGGTTGCGCGGAGGTCATGGCATCCCGCTGGTCGCAGGTGCTGGGGGTGCCGCTGGCGGGATTCGGCATCGGGATCTATGTGCTGTTATATGCGGCGCTGCTGTGGCGGTGGGAAGGGCTTGCGGGCTACTGCCATGCGGCCATCGGTGGCACCGCGCTGTGGCTGGTGACTGTGCAGGCGATGTTTCTCAAACAGTTTTGTCCGTGGTGCATGGCCGCGCATGCGGTGGGATGCGTGGTGGTTTTCCTAGGGTTGACCGCCGCCGATTGGGAACGGGAATTCCGCCATGGTTTGCAGGCGGGCATGACGGCCGTGTTGATGCTCGCCCTGGCGCAGGTCTACGGGCCGGTGCCAGCGACCCATCGCATTGAGGAAGGCACGGAGTCGGTCGCCGCCGCGATTCATGAAAGAGGGAAGGGCCGCAAGATCGCCTTCGACGGTGGCAGGAAGACCTATGATGTGTCCGCTTTCCCGCTAATGGGCAAGCCGGATGCCAAACACGTTTTAGTGGAATATTTCGATTTCCAATGCCCGGCCTGCCGGACGATGCGCGGGTACCTGTCGGCGCTGGTGGCAACGCATCCGGACGAGGTGGCGGTGATCCTGCTGCCGGTTCCGCTGGACCATGGCTGCAAT
>CAXTTX010000439.1:1396-4764 GCA_964247045.1 uncultured Verrucomicrobiales bacterium
TCGGCGCGCATGGCGGCGATGGCTGCAATGCGGCGCTTCCCTCCGGCGAGGCCAGTCATCCGGGAAGCTGCGCGCTGGCGAAGATCGCACTGGCGGTGTGGCGGGTGAAACCGGAGGTGTATCCCATCGTGCATGGCCGCTTCATGTCGGACCCGCCGCTCGATGAGTCGGCGGCGCTGGCCTTCGCCCGCGGGCAGACGGGCAGCGCGCCGCTGGATGAAACCCTGCGCGATCCCTGGATTGGCGAGCTGATCCGCGCGAATATCGCCGATTGGACGGCACTTTCGGCGAAAACGCCTAACCTGCCGAAGCTCATGATCCATGACCGGCGGATTCTCCATGGCCTGCCTTCCGGCGAGGCCGAGTTCATCCGGGTCATGGAAGAGGAGCTGGGTCTGCGGAAGCGGGATTGAGGCGTTTGAAACAGCGTATCGCCATCTTGAGGGGGTTTTCCACTACAAGAACTTGAGGATTGGCCCGACTGGGCACCCGGAGCGGAATAGGGTAGTGTGGAGGTATGGAACCCATCCGTTATTTCAGAAACGAGCTGGCGATCTGGAAATTCGTACCGGGAGAGAGGCCGCAGTCCCGCTCGCCCGTTTCGCCGAATTGGACCCACTCGATGTTCACCACGCTGGAGGCTTTTCTGAGGAATCCCCTCGGTGTTACCGAGATTCCCGCCGAGGAAGGCGAGCAGGCGAGTCGCGCGGCGTGAGGAAGGGCGGGGATGCCCCCCTTCTTCCCCAGTGAGCCTCTAGATTGTTCAGAATTTCCAGTCCACCCCTACGGCGAGGGTGTGGTTCAACCCGCTCTCGCGGCCGATTTCCAAGTCGTAGGAGACATTCCCGTAGAAACCGAGGTTCGTCTGAAACCCGAGGGCAATGCCGCCGGAGACGGAATCCTCGTCATCGTCCGCGAGACTGTGCGTGAATGCCGGGCCGCTTCCTTGCTCGAACGCCGCATCTAGGTTTTGCCTGTCCCGCAGGAACTCATGCTGCCAGGAAACCCGCGCTTCGGGAATGAGCGTGAGGCCCGGGGAAACCCGATGCAGATAGGCCACCCGCCCGCCGAGGCGTGACCGAAGGCTATCGTCTTCCGGCTCCTGCACACGCAGGTTCAACGCGCCCGCGCCATTTTCATCCACGTCGTCATAGCGCACCTTGCTGTATTGCAGGCTCGCCACGGGACCAAAGACCCAGCCGTTCTTTTGGAAATCATAGCCGCCGGAAAGCATCGTCGAAAACTCGATGCCATTCGTATCCGACCGCGCGATCCGCGACAGCCCGCCCAAGCCGATTTCCCGCCGCGTTTCCAAGTCCAGCGTGCCCGCACCCGCGGATGCCTCAGCGTGGAAGCCATCCCGCTCCGCCGTCGCGTAGAGCCCGAGCATCAGACGCTCCTGTTCCGTGCGCGTCTTCCCGGCGAAGTTCCCCCCACTGGCACCGGAGGAAAGGAACAGCCCTGCGGTTGCATCCGGACCGATCTGGCGCTCCAGGCCGCTCATGAAAAGCCCGCTGGAGAAATCATCTCCTGATAGGGAACTCATGCTGCCGGAGGAATACTGACCACCGGAAATCGCCCACGCTTCCCATTCTTTTCCCACTTGTCCGACGGCATCTTTAACGGAGTAACCGTCCCCGATGTTGTTCCGCAGGCGGCGCGAGTTCAGGTGCTGCGATAACAGATTTGCCTGCCCATGGCTTTGCTCGATGGCGGTGGATAGCGCCGCACCGAAGAGGGCGGGGGACATTTGCGCAAAAGCGGCATGGTAACCCGCTGCGTCCAGTTGGTCCAAGGCTTCCACCACCGCGGCTTTCTCGGGATCGTCATCGGGAATCCAAGTGTCCAGGGCCGCCGCCAACTCTTCCTCGTTGGAATTTGCCGCAACGTGCGTGTAGCTATCTGGCGCGATGACCACCGACACTTCGTGGTTCTCCGTGATCAAGCGCGTGCGGCCTTCTTGCGGATTTGTGAAAGTGATGTTGGAGAAGCGTCCTTGAATGCCTCCGCCCGCCCTGAGGAACGTGACGCGATCGCCGAACTGCAATACTCCCTCGTTATCGATAACGAGCAGGCCGCCGAGCTTCACGCGTCCGGCGACGTCCAGCAGATCGTGGCCATCCGGGCCGGCTTGGATTTCCAAGGTTCCGGTGTTTGCTTGTACGAATCTTCCGCCCACATGCAGAATGCCGGGGGAATTCCCCGGCGAGAGCGTTCCGAGATTCAGGACGTTGCCAGCGATGTAGCCGCTTCCGGCCAGCGTGCCGCTGTAAGAAACATGGACGTTTCCGCTGCCGGTGGCGCTTCCCTTCGTGTTGTTCACGACCAGTGCCCCGGAGTAGATGACAGTGAGTCCGTCATAGCTGTTCGCGCCGGTCAGTTCCAGCAAGCCGGTCCCGTGTTTCCGCAGGCTCCCTCGCCTGTCAGTGCCAATCCGTCCATCACGGCGTCGACATCATCCGGTGTGAAAAGCCACAGGCCCCGCTCGCCGAGGTTGGCGCACACGTCGTATTCGCCATCCACGTCGCCGCTTTCTATCAGGCGGATACTCCCCCCATTCACACCGATCACCGCCCGCCGGTCAGGGCGATCCCCGCGGAAGCCTCCGGTCTCCACCATCGCGCGTGAGGCTTCGCCGTTGCCACTGATGGAACTCTCCAAGCCCTTGCCGCCGACGAGGTAGGGCGCGGAGGCGAAAGCTCCGTCCTTCACCACCACCTGGTCCATAAAGAGGCCTCTGTCGCCGGTCAGGATCAGGCTGGAGGGGGTGGCAGTATTTCTCCCGGAAACCGTGACGGGTCCGCCCACGGAATTTGCCATCACGAAGCCGCCATCGGTAATGTTCATCCTCGCCCGGCCATCGAGCCTGATACTGGTTTCCGCGATCAGAGTGGACTGATGGCCCTGCTGCGTGGTGCCTCGCACCGTGATCGTGCTGGCATTTCCCATGCGAATGGATCCCACGTTCGCCACGGCGTCACCTTCCATGATCAGGTGTCCCTGCACATTGCCCGAGTTGACGCGCCCCGCCGCGATCTGGTCAGCATTCAATGTGGAGACGGTGCCGTCCGCGTTCACCCCCCTCACGACCAAGGTCGTGTTGGAACTCTGGTAGCTGCTCACGTCGGACAGGGAAAGAATGAGGGTGTTGATCAGGCCGCCGTTCTCGATGCGGATTTCCTGCGAGCCGCCTGTTTTCCATCCCGCGATGATCGCCTGGGTATTCCAGGTGGAACGCCTGCCATCCGCGCTGGTGCCGGTAACCAGCACTTTCGCGGAATCCTCCAGTGGGATGAAGTCGTTCGGGCTTCTCGAGGTCAGCGAGGCGCCATAGATGATTTCCAGGTTGCCTCCGTGAGACTCCAGGT